>JAWAYL010000005.1:0-51128 GCA_038818725.1 Thermoplasmatota archaeon
GGATGCAGACGCAATAATATTGTCTGGGGGGGCGCCGCGAGTTGGGCTGCAGGAAAAACTTGGGAAATGCGATGAGTATCTTGCGAAAGCAAGTTTTCCTATACTTGGCATATGTGCTGGGCATCAATATATGGCTAGATTTTTTGGGGGTGAATGCAGGGAGGCAATTATTCCAGAATATGGTAAGGTAGAGATTGAAATAATTGAAAAAGATGCTCTATTTAAAGGATTGCCAGATAAATTTTTTGTATGGGAAAATCATAATGATGAAGTTGTTAAGCTACCTAAAAATTTTTCCTTGCTTGCATCATCTAAATATTGCAAAGTGCAGGCAATGATGCATAATGAAAAACCATTTTTTGGCCTTCAATTTCATCCCGAAGTAGAGCATACTCAATATGGAAAGGAAATTTTCAAAAATTTTATTGATTTAATATGATAGCATATTTTCCAAAACCAAATTTCTTGCCAATTGCAATATCTGATTGTAAATTAAATTGCAAACACTGCATGGGAAAATATATAAATGGAATGATAAAAATAAAAAATAGGGAAGAGCTTTTAAAATTTGGTGAAAAATTCAAAGGATATGGATTGCTTATAAGTGGTGGATTTAATAAAAGAGGAGAACTTATAAATCTACCTAAGATGCTTCCTGCAATAAAAAAAATGAGAGAAAAATTTTATATTGCAATTCATCCAGGATTTGTTGATAAAAAAATGGCTCAAAAGGTGGCGGAAGCATGCGACATTGCATTTGTTGATTTGCCATCTGATAATGCAATAAAAAATGTTTTAAATCTTGAGAAAAGCTCATATGATTATTTTATGAATATGGAGTGCTTAATTGATGCTGGAATTGAAGTGACGCCCCATATAACAATTGGACTGAACTATGGAAAGATTGATGAATGGAAAATAATGAAGAGGCTTAAGGAGTATAAAATTAAAAAAATAGTTTTAAATATAATAATGCCAACTCATGCAACGCCTTTTGAAAAATTAAAAATTAAAAAATATGAAATTCTTAAATTTATAAATTACTCAAAAAAATTTAATTTTTCAGTAGGCTGCATGCGACCCAGAAAATTTGATGTTGATTTAATAAAACATGGAATAAAAGAAATTGCGGTTCCTTCAAAAAAAGCAATGGAAATGGCGAAGAAAATAGAAATAAGAAGTTTTTGCTGCGGATTGCAAAAATTTAAATAGTAAAATTTTATTTACAATTGTAAAAAAAAGTTTACAGGTGATAAAATGAAGATGAAAATATTAGGAGTAGGATTGGTGCTATTATTAACGACTGCTTTAACAGCTTATCCGTTGCAAGAATGGGAAGGAGATGTCGTTCTTATAAAAAATGCAAAATTCAGAGTTATTGCAAAAAGCGGGAGGGAATATAAAATAAATCATGCAACTGCATTAGGAGCATTAAATGAGGCAAGCAAAATTGCTGGATTTAGCTATACTGTTGATGATAGCTGGTATGAACAATATGGTTCATTGCTTGTTGATTCAATATGGGGGATGAAAAATGAAGGAATGAAAGGATGGCAGTATTGGGTAAATTATCCAGATGAGCCACTTCCATGGGTTGGAGCAGATAGGTATGAAGTAAAAGAAAATGACACTGTTGATTGGTTTTATGGAGATTTTTCAAGCAACCCTAACAAATGCGAAGCATTGATAAGAATACATGTTCATTTAGAAATAGATGAGGTAGCGCCAAATGTTGAAATAAAAAAGCCAGGCGGCGGGCTATATATTTTTGATAGACAAGTGATTTCATTTCCAGGATTTGCCATTGTTTTAGGAAAAATTACTGTTGAAGTAAATGCAAATGATTTGCAATGTGAGATAGAAAAAGTAGAATTTTATATAAATAGCAATTTAATGCATATTGATGAAAAAGAACCATATGAATGGCTTTTTGAAGGAGGAAGAGGAAAATATAATTTAAAAGCAATTGCCTATGATATGGCTGGAAATATTGCAAGTGATGAAATAATTTTATTCAAGGTGTAAAATGGTTAAAAATTTAAATGATGAAAGAATTAATAGCATGAAAAAAATAACAATAGCAGCTTTGCTTATTTCAATAGGCGTAATTTCAAGGATATTTTTAAGGAATTTTCTCCCGCCGTCGCCGAGCGTGTATATTAACTTTTTTGGAATAAAACAACCAATTTTTATAGCGGGGGATGTTTTCTTTGTAATTGCTTCCATTTCTCTTATTTCTGGAAGATATCTTAGGGATTATTTCACTTTCCTTGTGCCATTTATGATAATGCTTATAACTGATGTTTTTATAGGAAATAATTTCATATTTTTATTTACATGGTCAGGTTTTGCAATTATGGGATGGATTGGCTATTTATTAAGGAAAAAACCTGCAAAATCATTTTTGTTTTCAAGTATTTCATCCATAATTTTATATGATTTATGGACAAATTTTGGATGGTGGCTTGGCTACTATGGAGGAAATTTAAAATATTTAACTTTATGCTACACTCTTGCTATTCCATTTATGATATGGCATCTTCTCTCTACTTCTTTATTGCTACCTATCTTCGTTTTAGCCTTTGAAAGAATTGAAATTAAAGAAGATGCAAGAATTTCAAAATATTCAGCAATTCCAGTTGCATCTCTTGCTTTTTTAAGCTTAATTTCTTTAATATTTTAGGAAAAATTAATTATTAATTGAGTTATTTCAGCATGGATGAATTTACATATGCAAAGGCAGGCGTTGATATAGATGCTGAAGAAAAAGTTGTTGATGAAATTTTAAAGGGAATAGGATTTGAAAAAGATAGAGTAGAGATAAATGGCTTTAAGATTGTTTTATGCACTGATGGAGTTGGAAGCAAAGTAATGGTAGCAAATGAAATGAAAAAATGGGATACAGTTGGAATAGATTGCATTGCAATGAATGTAAATGATGCTCTTGTAATGGGAGCAAAGCCTCTTGCATTTGTTGATTATATAGCTTTTGAAAAATTGAGCATTGAAAGAGCAAGGGAAATTGCAAAAGGATTGAAAAGAGGGGCGGATGAAGCAGGCGTCACAATAATAGGTGGGGAAACAGCAAGCCTGCCCGAAATAATAAGAGGGTTTGATTTGGCGGGCACATGTGTTGGAGTTGTTGAAAAGGATATACCAAAGAACATAAAAGAAGGAGATGTAATAATAGGAATAAGAAGCAGTGGGATTCATTCAAATGGGTATACTCTTGCAAGAAAAGTTTTTAAGGAAAATGGTTACTCTTTCAACGATGAAATTGATGAGATAGGCATAATTGGCTATGCATTGCTTGAGCCAACAAAAATTTATGTTAAACAAATCCTTTCTTTATGGAAAAATTTTGAAGTAAAAGGAATTGCTCATATAACTGGAGGAGGCTTAAGAAAAATAAAAAGAATTTGCAAAAATGTTCTTTTCAGCATAGATGAGCCATTTGAGCCACAGCCAATATTTAAAGTAATACAAAAATTGGGAAAAATAAGCAATAAGGAAATGTATCAAACATTCAACATGGGAATGGGCATGGCAATAATTGTAGAAAAAGAAATTGCTGATGATGTCGTTGATTTTTTAAATAAATATGAAGAAGCAAAAATTGTTGGAAAAGTTAAAAAGGGGCAAGGAGTAGAAGTTCCGAAGCTTAGGCTGAAATATTAATAGCAAAAATTTTAACATATCTCGCTTTACACTTTTATGAAAACTACATTCAGTATAATAAAGGCAGATGTTGGCGGCTCCCCGGGCCATGCAAAAGTTGATGAAAGGCTTATAAAAAAAGCGGAGGAAATGCTTAAAAAAGCAAAGGAAGAAGGGTTGATAAAAGATTTTTTTGTAACTAATTGTGGAGATGATTTAGAGCTAATAATGACACATCATAGAGGAGAAGATAATGAAGAAGTTCATAGCTTAGCATGGAATATTTTTAAATCAGCAAGTGAAATAGCTAAAAATCTTGGATTTTATGGAGCTGGGCAGGATTTGCTTAAAGATGCATTTTCTGGAAATATAAAAGGAATGGGACCAGGAGTTGCGGAGATGGAATTTACTGAAAGAAAATCTGAGCCGATTATTGCATTTTTAATGGATAAAACAGAGCCAGGAGCATTTAATTTGCCAATTTTTAAAATTTTTGCGGACCCATTTAACACCGCTGGCTTGATTATTGATCCAAATCTTCATTCAGGTTTTACATTTGAAATATGGGATATAAAGGAGCATAAAAGAGTTTTTATGCACACACCAGAAGAAATGTATGATTTATTGGCGCTTATAGGAGCGAAATCAAGATTTGTTATAAAAAGAGTTTTTCCAAGAGAAAAATTGCCGAAAGATGAGCCAGTTGCAGTTGTATCAACAGAAAAATTATATCAGATAGCAGGTGAATATGTTGGAAAGGATGACCCTGTTGCTGCTGTAAGAGCTCAATCTGGATTGCCAGCGATTGGCGAAATTCTCGAGCCATTTTCATTTCCTCATCTTGTTTCTGGATGGATGCGAGGAAGCCATTATGGGCCAATTATGCCAGTTCCAGTTAAGCATGCAAAATGCACCCGCTTCGATGGTCCTCCAAGAGTTGTTGCAATAGGTTTTCAAATTAAAAACGGAGAAATAACATCTCATGAAGATTTATTTGATGACCCAGCTTTTGATTATACTCGCCAGAAAGCAACGGAAATAGCTGAATATATGCGCAGGCATGGCCCATTTGAGCCACATCGCCTGCCACTTGAAGAAATGGAATATACAACTTTCCCAAAAGTTATGGAAAAGCTCAAGAATAGATTCGAAAAGGTTTGATTAGCCAAAAATTCTTATTCCAACAAAAGTAAATGATGTAACTATTACACATGCAATGCATATTCCAGTAAATATGCATACAAGAGATTTTTTAAATTCCAAGCCAAAAAGATAGGCTGCTAAGCTTCCAGTCCATGCTCCTGTAAAAGGCAGTGGAATTGCTACAAATATTATCAATGCAATTGCTTCCCATCTTTCAATGCTCTTTTCAGTTTTTTTTCTTGTATAACTGTATATTTTATCAAAAAATTTATTCCAAAAATTCCTTTTTCTAAGCCATTTTTCAAATGGTTCAAGAAATCTTATTATAAAAGGAGAAGGGATAAAGTTTGCAAACAATATCAATGGAATTGCAAAAAATAAATTAAGGTTATAATAAAATGCAAAAGGTATTGCTCCTCTTAGCTCTGAAAAAGGCGAAAGAGCTAACGCAGCAGCTATCATCCATTTCAATATTTCATCCATTTATCATCCTCCCCATTCCTTTCTCTCCAACAAATTCAAACTTATCAACTATCTTTTCTCCTCTTAAATAAACATGCATTGGATAGATGCATTTCATTCCCTCATACGCACTCCATCCGCATTTTGAAAGAGGTTTAATTTTTTTAACTTTTTTTAAATCTATAACCAAAAAGTCCGCATCATTTCCAACTTTAATTTCACCTTTTTTTATTCCAAATAGCTTCGATGGATTTCTGCAAAATGAATTTTCTATTGTTTTAAAGCTGATTATCCCTTTTTTCGCAAAATAAAAAAGAATTGGCAAAAAAGCATCTACTCCAGGCATACCGCAGGCAGCATCTTCAAAATTTTCTTTCTCTTCAATTAGATGAGGAGCGTGATCTGATTCGAAAATTTTAATTTCACCTTTTCTAAATGCCTCAAAAAGTTTTTCTCTTTCAAAATTGCTTCTTAGAGGAGGATTCACCTTTCCAAAAGCTTCTTTTTTAAATTTATTTTCATAAGAAAAGAGAAGATGATGTAAAGTAACTCCAAAACTTGCTTTTCTCTTTATAATCTCTATTGATTTTTTTGATGTAATATGGCATATATGGATTTTAGCTCCTATTTTTTTATTCAAATCAACGATTTTTTCTATTGCTTTTAATTCACATTCCAAGCTCCTATTTTTTTCATGTTCAATTAAATTTTTTGCTTTATTTCTTGAAATGCATTCCTCACTTTCAGCATGTATTGCAACTATTTTATTTCTCTTTTTTACTTCAAAAAGAATTTTTTCAATATTTTCACAAAAAAGCTCATTGTCTTTTGACAAAAAAAATTTATAAGCAATGCAATCCATTTCCTCAACTCTATTTTTTATTCCTCCATAAAGGGCAAAATCAACACATGCTTTTTTAATAACTTCTTTTCTTTTTTTCTCAAATTTACTTTTGTTATATATAGCTGGCTTATTATTTGGCATATCAAAAACACAAGTAATACCAGCTAAACTTGCCGCTTTTGTGCCTGTGAAAAAATCTTCCTTATCTTCATCTCCTGGCTCTCTAAAATGCACATGAATATCGATGCCAGCTGGAAAAATCAATGAATTGCCATAATCAATTTTTTTCTCTCTTACATATTTTTTTATTCCAACAATTTTTCCATCTTCTATAATTATGCAAGCGTTTTTTATTCCATTTTTATATATCCTTCCCGAAATTATCATTATGAGTAAAAGCCGATATGCTTAAAAACTATTTCTGCATATAAATCCATGAAAAAAATAATTGTATTTGGTTTGGTTGCCATCATGGCTTTTCCAGCTATGGCTGATCCTTTGGTAGATTTTGAGTGGTATCCAGCAACACCTTTCTCTGGAGAAGTTGTGCATTTTAATGATACATCGCAGAATCAATCACAGATTATAGAGAGAGTATGGTATTTTGGAGATGGATATGGAGCAACAACAAAAAATCCTTCACATATATATGAAAAGCCTGGAAATTATACTGTAAAGCTTGTTGTTTTATGGAATATAAGCGGTGTAATTTATGGCTCATCAAAAGAAAAAATAATAACAGTGCAGAACCGCCCGCCTGTCGCAAATGCTGGACCCGATCAGATTTTGAATGTAAGAAATGTAACATTTGATGGTTCAGCAAGCTATGATCCAGATGGAAACATTACTTCATATAGCTGGAATTTCGGAGATGGAACAACTGGAAGTGGAAAAATTGTAACTCATACATATGCAAATGATGGAAACTTTACTGTTGTTTTAAATGTCACTGATAACAATGGCTCATATGCCACAGATACATGTAATATAACAATCGATACTTCTGCACCTATAACAAATTGCGAGTTAAATGGAACATTAGGCGAGAATGGATGGTATATAAGCGATGTAAATGTAACATTTATTATAAATGAAACAACAAGTGCAGTAAATAAAACATATTATAGGCTTGATGGAGGAAACTGGACTGTTTATAATGGAACTTTCAATATAAGTAGTGAAGGAATTCATCTTCTTGAATTTTATTCAACAGATGTTGCAGGAAATATTGAACCAATAAAGAATGTAACAATAAAAATAGATAAAACAAATCCTTATATAAACATAATAACACCAGAGGAAAGAAAATTCTATGTTTTTGGAAGAAAAGTTTTGCCAACTCTTAGAAAAACAATAATAGTTGGAAAAATAACTGTTGAGGCAAATGCAAGTGATAATATAGGCATAAATATGGTAAAATTCTATGTTGATGGAGAGGAAAAGTACAATGATACCAGCCAGCCGTATGAATGGAGATGGGGAGGAGCAATTGGAAGCAAAAATTTAACAATTACCGCTTATGATTATGCTGGATTGAACTCGTCTGATTCCATAGAGGTAACAATATTTAGCTTGTTCAAACCATGGAGTGAAAACGCTTTATCAGATAATAAACTATCCTAAAATTTAAAAAATTTTAAATTTTCTTAATTGGGCCCGTGGGGTAGCTTGGCTTATCCTTGTGGCTTCGGGAGCCATAGACTCCGGTTCAAATCCGGGCGGGCCCATAAGAGTAACAAAAATGCAATAATATCTTACAAAAAAGAATAAAGGTAAAACTTTTATAACATTTCTATTTCTAACTCTCATGGATTGGGGACTTAAAAACAGGCTTTCAAGAATAATAAAGAAGGATAATAAAACAGTTATGCTTGCTGTTGATCACGGCTATTTTATGGGTCCAACTACTGGTTTGGAAAATTTAGGAAAAACAGTTGTTCCTCTGCTTCCATATACAGATAGTTTAATGCTCACAAGAGGTGCTTTAAGGAGATATATTTCTCCTGAAATTGATGTTCCCATTGTGCTACGCATTTCTGGAGGAACGAGCATATTGAATAAAAATCTACTTCATGAAGGTATAATAACATCAATTAAGGAAGCAATAAGATTAAATGCAGCTGGTGTAGCATTTTCGATTTTAGTAGGTGCTGAATTTGAAAGAGACACATTGCTAAGCTTTGCAAAAGTAATAGACGAAGCAGAAGAATATGGAATTCCCGTTGTTGCAGTTACAGCTGTTGGCAGAGAAATGGGAAAGGATGCAAAATATTTAAGCCTTGCTTCAAGAATAGCTGCTGAATTTGGAGCGCATATAGTTAAAACATATTATTGCGAGAATTTTGAAAAAGTTGTTGAAACCTGTCCAGTGCCAGTAGTTATTGCTGGCGGGAAAAAAATCCCAGAAAAAGAGGCACTCGAGATGACATACAATGCGGTGCAGGCGGGCGCGGCGGGCGTTGATATGGGAAGAAATATTTTCCAGTCAACGAAGCCAGTTGGAATGATAAAGGCAGTTAGAGCTATTGTTCATGAAAATGTGACAGCGAAAGAAGCATATGAAATATTTGAAGAGGAGTAGGTGCTTTTAATGATGCGGGTTGGGATGTATTACAGCAATAAGGATGTTAGGGTAGAAGAGAAGCAGATCCCAAAAATAGGAGACAGAGAAATTCTTGTGAAAGTAAGAGCAAGTGGCATATGTGGAAGCGATGTAATGGAATGGTATAGAAAAAAGAAGGCTCCCCGTGTTTTAGGACATGAAATAACTGGAGATATTGTTGAAGTTGGAAAAGAAGTTAAAAAGTTTAAAGTTGGAGATAGAGTATTTGTCTCTCATCATGTTCCTTGCAATAGTTGTAAATATTGTTTTCAAGGGGAGTATACTCTCTGCCCTACTCTTCATTCAACAAATTTTGACCCTGGGGGATTTGCTGAATATATAAGAGTGCCAGAGATAAATGTTGAGAGAGGTGTTTTTGTTCTTCCAGATGAAATTTCTTATGATGAAGGAGTATTTATTGAGCCACTTGCTTGCGTTATAAGAGGATTTAGAATAGCTGATATAAGAGCAAATCATACTTTATTAATAGTAGGAAGTGGTATAGCTGGCTTACTTCAAATAAAGCTTGCAAAAGCATGGGGAGTGAAAAAAATAATAGCGGTTGATATAAATGATTATAGGCTTAAAAAAGCAATCGAGTTTGGAGCAGATTTAGTTTTAAAAGCAAATGAAAATATTGAGAAAAGAATAAAAGATTTCAATGACGGCTGGCTGGCTGATAGAGTTATCTTATCAACAGGCGCAGAAAATGCTTTTATGCAAGCCTTGAAATGTGTTGAAAAAGGAGGAACGCTTTTACTTTTTGCTCCTCTTAGTCCAGATAAAAATATTCCATTAAATATTTTTGATATATGGAACAGAGGAATAAAAATAGTTTCTTCATATGCTGGATCGCCATCTGATATATATGAAGCAATAGAAATAATAAAGAATAAAAAAATAGAAGTAAATGATATGATAACTCATAGGCTAAGTTTAGATGAAATTCAAAAGGGTTTTGATTTGGTTGCTGAGGCAAAAGAATCAATAAAAGTTATAATTTATCCTTGAATTAATTTGAACATACAGATGAGAAATTTTTACTCTTCTATTTTTAAAAAATATAGTGCTCCCGTCGGGATTTGAACCCGAGTCTTCGGCTCGAAAGGCCGAAATGATTGTCCGGGCTACACTACGGGAGCATGTAGCCCCGGGCAGATTCGAACTGCCGTCGGCGGGTCCAAAGCCCGCCATGCTTGACCACTACACCACGGGGCTGAATTGCATGGTTTATATACAATCAAATATTTAACTTTTGATGGTTGAGCCAGGCGATTTGGTTGAAATAAGAAAAGGCGAGAGAATTTATAAAGGTATTGTTATGCCTCATCATTCTTTTAGTGGAAAAAATATAATGGTTATAAAGCTTGAAAATGGATACAATGTTGGAATAAATATTAAAAATTGCGAGATAAGATTGATAGAGAAAGGGAGGAAAAAAGAAATTGAAAAAAAAGAAATTCCTTATTCAGAAGGAAAGCCGGAAATTGCAATAGTTGGCACTGGAGGAACAATAGCTAGTTATGTTGATTATGAAACTGGAGCTGTTTATCCAGCAACGACAGCGGAAGAAATTGCATTTAGTGTGCCAGAAATATTTGAGATATGCAATATAGAAGCAAAAATATTGTTTCAGAAATTCAGTGAAAACATTAAGCCAAAAGATTGGGGAAAAATAGCAAGAGAAGTTGCTAAATTTTTAAATTCAGGGAAAAGAGGAGTTATAATCACACATGGAACTGATACAATGAGCTATACATCTACAGCACTTGCCTTTATGCTTAAAAATTTAAATGGACCGGTTGTTTTTACTGGCTCACAACGCTCTTCTGATAGGCCGAGTAGTGATGCATTCCTTAATATTATTTCTTCTGCAAAAGTTGCAGTTAGCGATTTAGGAGAAGTTGTTGTTGTTATGCATAAAGATATATCTGGGGAAATAGCTATTCATAGGGCAACAAAAGTCAGGAAAATGCATTCATCGCGTAGAGATGCTTTTGTTTCAATAAATTCAAAACCAATTGGCTATATAAGCGAGAACGTAATTTTTACAGAGCCATATAATAAAAGAAAAGAGGGGAAAGTTAAAGTTAAAGATAAATTAAATGAAAATGTTTGCCTTATTTACTATTATCCAGGACTGGATAGAGAATATTTTGAAAAAATTGTTGATGGAAAAGATGGAGTTGTTATTGCTGGCACAGGTTTAGGACATGTAAATGAAGAAATAATAAAGGGAATAAAAAAACTTACATCAAAAGGCATTCCTGTTGTTATGACAACTCAATGCTTTTGGGGAAGTGTAAATTTAAATGTTTATGCTACTGGAAGAAAATTGATTAAAGCAGGTGTTATTGATGGAAAAGATATGCTTCCAGAAGTAGCATATATAAAGCTAATGTGGGTGTTAAAAAATGAGGAAAATGTAGAGGAAGCAATGAAAAGAAATATTGCAGGTGAAATATCTGAAAGAAGAAGCTTGATTTAATATTTTTCCCATAATTCATTTCTTCTAGCTTCAAGCATTGTATTTTTTAATCCATTCCATTCAGCAAATGTTTTTATTCTCTTGCTATATGTTTCATAAAGTATTTTCATTCTCTTTTTATAATCAATATCTCTTAGCAGGTGATGATCAAGTATAAGCTCGCAATCAGTTTTCTCCATTATTTCAATTAAATTTTTTTCCGCTTTTTCTAAATTCTTCATAGAAAATTTCCATCCTAAGAAATAGGAAGGTGGTCCATCCATTATAAGAAGCTGTGGATTTTCCTCTATTATATAATCTTTTGCCTTTTCATAAACTGGGCCTTGAACATCTGATGCAAATAAAATTTTTTCATTTTCTTCTATACTCACCATAATTACATATCCTACAATTGCTCCTTCCGGCCCATGAGGGAAAGGAGGAGAGAATTTTATCTCAAATTCGCCTTCACTATATTTATTTCCATCGCAATAAATTATTTTAGCTTTCTCATTGAAAATATGATGAAAATAGCCTCCCCTTTCCTGCTGGCTTCTGTTGATAAAGGTGTCTATCCTTTTAGCGTATATTTTTTTTCCTAAATAAAAGCTTTCTTCTGGATCATAATGATCATAATGATAATGAGTTATTACAAAAATATCGCAATTTGATGCTATTTCTCTTATTTTCCTTTTCGCTTCATAAAGAGCATCTATTTCAATCTCATGAGGAGGAAGCCCATAGCGGGAAGGGCCGAGGGCGGCAGAAGCATCTATAAAAATTCTTTTTTTATTAATCTCAACAAGAGTTGCCATTGAACGAACGCCCATTGAATCTGAGAAAAGAGGTATAACCTTCATTGTAAATATATAAATTATTAAATAAATTTTTTTTGAAACATTCTTTGGCAGTGTCAACAAATTTTCACCTCCAGGTTATAAAGGACTACGAAAGCAATTAGCCATCTTTCGACGCTTTCCTTTGATGCATTTGAAGGGAAGCGTTTCCAACTTAATTTCTATCTTTTTTATCCCAACGAAAAAATATTTTTCTCTCTAACTAATTCTAATAATTGTTGTAGCATCCCTCCTGAAAAAGAGTCAGGAGGGGTAGTTCTTATTTTTTAAATTTTCAAATTCTTGACACTACCACATTCTTGAACAAAAAATTTTTATAAAGAAAAAAGATAATTAAGGGGATAAGATGAGTAAATTAGGAAATGCAAAAATTTTAGGAGGCATTGGGGCAATATTGACATTGATAGGAAGCTTTTCCGCAATTCTTGCAATTATTGGACTTATAATGCTTTTTATAGCGGTAAAATATGTTGCTGAAGAAGCAAAAGACGAGAGCATATTCAGAAATTATCTACTGTATTTCATTTTTTCTTTAGTAGCAATAATTGCTGCAATTTCAATAATATTTATTTCAATTGGCTGGAATATATTCAATTTTACAAAAATTGTTCAGGAAATGGCTGAAGAGGCGCAGCATGGCGCAATAGAGGGAATAATGAAATTTTTTGCAGGAATTATAATTGCATTAATTGTTGCATGGATTCTTATGATTCTTGCATCAATTTATATCAGAAAAAGTTATAACAAAATAGCTGAATATAGCAAAGTTGATTTATTCAGAACAACAGGAACGTTATACTTTATAGGAGCGATAACCGTGATCATAATTGTTGGATTAATAATAATTCTTATTGCAAAAATTCTTGAAATTGTTTCATTCTTCTCATTGCCAGAAGAGATTACAAAGAGTGAGGTTGTGCAGTAAATTCTTGCAATTATTGGACTTATAATGCTGTCTTATTTCTGGTAGCAATTAGTGATACAGGGCAGAAATCGAGGAGATTGTGAGAGGATTTTTTGCAATTGTTGCCAAAGTTGATTTCTTGAAATTGTTTCATTCTTCTCATTGTCAGAAGAGATTACAAAGAGTGAATGCATTTGTAAAAATCATTAATGTTATATATATCCAAGTAATTAGCTTTGGGGAAGGGATGTACATAAAATGCATTACGCTTGAAAACTTTAAATCATTTGGAAGCAAAATTAGCATACCATTTCTTCCAGGATTTACAGCCATTACTGGACCAAATGGTTCGGGAAAATCAAATATAGTAGATGCTATCCTGTTTTTACTTGGCATAAGAAGCCCTAAAATGATAAGGGCGGAAAGATTAGTTGACTTGATATATAAAGGGAATAAAGATGCAAATTATTGCAAAGTTTCAATTGTTTTTGATAACTCATCAAGAAGAATACCAATTGATAGCGATGAAATTGTTCTTACAAGAAAAATAAAAATTTCTCCTTTGCCAGATAATCCCTTGAATTTTTACAGCTATTTCTATATAAATGGAAAATCTGCTTCACTTAATGAATTCATTGATTTGCTTTCTTCCGCTCATATCTTCCCAACTTGTATAGTTCAGCAGGGAGACGTAACTTCTATAGTTGAAATGGGAGATTTTGAGAGAAGAAAATTAATAGATGAAATAGCGGGTATAGCTGATTTTGATAGAGACATAGAGAAGGCAAAAAAGGAAAGAGAGGAAGCAGAGAAAAACATGGAACATATATCAATTGTTATGGATGAAATAAAAAAGCAGCTAAAACAGCTTAAAAAAGAAAAGGATGAGGCAATAAAGTATAGAGAAAAAATAGAGGAGTTAAATAAAATGAGAGAAATGCTTTCTTACAAAAAGAGAATTGAAATAGAAAAAGAGATAAAAGAAATTCAGAAGCAGATAGATTATTATGAAAAAGAAAAAATAAATAATGAAAAAGAGCTTTCTGATTTAAGAAAAAAATATAAAGAAAAGCAGATAGCTTTTCAGGAGATAGAAAATAAATTGATAGAGCTGGGTGGTGAGGAAATTTTAAAAATAAAGGAAAAGATAGATTTTTTCAGAGAGGAAAATATAAAGGCGAAAGAAAAAATAAATTATTATAGGAAAGAAATTGCAGAAAAGAGAGGAGAGATACAACAGATAAAGGGATTAATTGATAAAATATCTAAGGAGGAGAAAAAATGTGAAAATGCGATAGAAAATATTAAAAAGGAAATTGATAAAATAGATAGAGAAATTTTTTTAAAGGAAAAAGAAGTTTCTCAAATAAAAGCGGAAATTGAAAAAACAGATGAAAAAACTATTTTTTTGAGCAGAGAAATTGCAAAAATAAAAAAAGAGATGGAAAAGGCAAAAGAAGATATGCATCTTTTGTTGCTCGAAAGAGATAGATTGATTCAGCAAAGAGATGGTTTATTAACAAAATTCAATGAATTAATTAACAATAAAAACAATTTTGATATTGAGTTAAAAGAATTAAAAATGGAGATAATTGAATTACAGAGAATTGAGAAGGAAAGGAAAAACAAAAAAGAACAATTAGAGAAAAATCTTTTTGAGAAGAAGAAGGAAGAAGCAAATATAGGAGAAAAGCTCAGAGAAGTTGAGAGGGAAATATTGAAAGTGCAAAGGGATCTTTCGAAACTAAAATTAAGCGAAGATACCTCTTTATCACCCTCAACAAAAGAAATTTTAAGATTGAGAGACGAGGGCATAATAAAAGGGATACATGGCACCATAGCAGAGCTTGTAAAAGTAGATGAAAAATATAAAAAGGCTATAGAAGTTGCGGCGGGCAAGCGGGCGGAAGCGGTGGTTGTGGAAACCGATGAGATTGCGGCTAAATGCATTGATTATCTAAAGAAAAATGATTATGGAAGAGTTACTTTTTTACCTTTAAATAAGATGATTGCAGGGAAACCCAGAGGAAAAGCTTTGCTTGTTATAAGAAATGAAAATGTTCTTGGTTTTGCAATGGACCTTATATCTTATGATAAAAAATATGAAGCAGCGATATGGTATGTGCTCGGCGATACAATTGTAGTTAATAATCTTGATACAGCACGCTCATTAATGGGTGGAATAAAGATGGTGACTCTTGATGGCGAACTTGTAGAACCATCCGGAGCAATTACCGGAGGAAGCTTGCCAAAAAGCGGGCTTTTTGAAATTTGTGACCTAAGAAAGAGCATGGAACTAAAATATAAACTAAGCGAACTAACCAGGGAGCAAGAAGAGCTAACAAATGCATTGATAAAAATAAAGGAAGAAATTGGGAAAATAGATAATGAATTAAAAATTTTACCCGATTATAAAATAGAAGAAATTGAAAAATGCGAAGTAAGGAAAAGGGAAATAGAAGGTAAATTAAAGGTAATAAATGATGAATTAAAGAAATTGGAAAATGAATTAAATAGGATTAATAGCGTTGTGGCTTCTTATGAAGAAAAAATAAGGGAAAAGCAGAATGAAATAAGTCAGCTTGAAGAGTTAAAGAAAAGAAAAGAAGAGGAAGTAATAAACTTGGCAAGTGAGGAAAAAATCAGTAGAATAAATATAATAAAAGAAGAAATTGAAAAATTAAAAGAAGAGAGTAGAAATCTTATTGCTAATTTAAGAGGAAAAGAAAAAGAAAAAGAAGTTATTTTATCCCAAAGAAATGAAATGGAGAAAAAGCTTTCTGAAAATGAAATAAAATTAAAGGAAATGGAAGAAGAATTAATTGAAGAAGAGAAAAGATACGAAGAGAGCGGAAAAGAGATAAAGGCATATGAAGAAATTGAGAAAAAAATTGTTTCAAAGACAAAAGGATTAAGCGAAGAAAGAGATAAGCTTTATAAGGAAATTATTGAAATTGAAAAATTAATTGATAATTTATCAACAAAAATGGAGGCAACAATTGATATAATATCAAAAACTAAAGCAAGATTACCATCGCTTGAAAGTGCTCTTTCAGAGATAATAGACATAAAGTACGAATTTAAGGAAGAGGAACTTTTATCAATTGATGAAATAAAAAAGAGGATAAAGGAATTAGAAGAAGTTATTCAAAAAATGGAACCTATTAATATGAAAGCTCTTGAAGAATATGAAAAACAAGAGGAAAGAAAGAAAAAATTTGAAGAAGATTATAACAGGCTTAAGGAGCAGAGAGATAATCTAATAAAACTTGAGGAGGAAATAAAGAAGAGGAAGAATGAAAAATTTTATGAAGTATTTAATGAAATAAGGAAAAATTTCATAAGAATATATCACGATTTAAGCGATGCAGAAGGTGATTTAATTCTCCAAAATCCTGAAAATCCTTTTGAGGGGGGCTTAACAATAAAAGTTAAAAAGAATGGAAAAACAATGAATTTGTATTCTCTCTCTGGAGGAGAAAAAAGCATCGCATCTCTTGCATTTATATTTTCTATGCAGGCGTATCAGCCGTCGCCATTCTATATCTTAGATGAAATTGACATGTTTCTTGATGAAAAAAATGCGGAAAAAATAGCAAAAATGATTCTTTCAAACTCTTCCTTTGTCCAGTTTATTGTTGTATCCCTAAGAAGAGTTACAATAAAAAATGCAAACCATATTTATGGAGTTACTATTTCAAATGGTGTGTCAACAATTGTTGGAAATGTAAATATAAAAGAAGTAGAAAAAATGGCTGAGATAAAATGAAAGAGGAATTAATAAACCAACTAATAAAAAATAAAGAAGCGTTTAAAGGAGATATTCAACACTATATAGAAATAATAGAGAAAAAAGTTTTTATTAACAATCAGTTTGATAGAGCGATAGCTATACTATTTGAATTAGTTATTGAAAATGAAATAGATCCATTGAATGTCGATTTAATATATTTCTCAAATTTATATATCAAAAAAGTAAAGAAGGAAGGAATAGATCTTTTTGTGGCTGGTAAAATAATTTCTATGGCTTGGAAAATTTTAAGGTTGCAGAGCGAAAAAATTATAGAAAATATTGAAAGAAAAGAAATTGAAATTGATGTGCCTGAATGGTATGGAGATGATGAAATATTCTATTTCACGCAAAGGGTTATTAAAGATGAAATTCCGTTGGATGCGAAGATAAGAAGATGCCCATCCGTTAGAGTTACATTATTTGACTTAATAAATGCTTTTGAAGAAGCAAGAAATGAAATTGAAAAAAGAGTAAAGATTAAAAAAATCGAAAAAGAAATAAATAATTTAGTCCCTCCAAAAGAACATCTTCATAAAGAAGATATTGAAGAAGATATAAAAAAACTGATGAAAAAATTAAGCAAGTTAAATGGAAAAGCAATTCCTCTTAAGAGTCTTTGCTCAGGTGAGGATATGGTTTCAATATTTTTACCTCTTCTTTTCCTTGCAAAGGAAGAAAAAATAATTATATGGCAGGAAAATTTTCCTTTTGGAGAAATATATATAAGGATGAAACATGGAAGTTAAAAAGGTTATAGAAGCAATACTATTTGCTTCTGGTAAATTAGTAAGCAAAGAGGATATAAAAAAATTTTTTTTGTTTAAGGACAAGGAAATAGAAGACGCGATAATGCAATTAAAAGAGCAATATAAAGATTCAGCAATAGAAATTATTGAAAGTGAAAACAGATATGCGATGCAAGTAAGGGATAGATATGTTGAATATACGAAGAAGTTTGCACCACTAGAAATACCAAAAAATTTGCTCAAAACTCTTTCAATAATAGCATATCATCAACCAATAAAGCAATCAGATTTGAGAAAAATTTTAGGGGAGAAGGTATATGAACATATTAAGGAACTACAGAAAAAGGGTTTTTTAAAACTGCACGATCATGGAAGAACAAAAATAATAGAAACCTCCCAATTTTTCTATGATTATTTTGGATTTGATAAAAAAGATAAGGAAAAAATAAAGAAATCACTTTATGAAAGAATTAGCTAGCCAAAAAGGGCTCCCAAACCAGCAGCTATTTCTTCCTCGCTGATCTTCTTTTCCTCTTCTTTCTTTTCTTCTTTCTTTTCCTCTTTCTTTTCTTCGGGCGCTGCCGGCGGTGCTGCCATTATTGGCATTGAGGAAGCTTTTGATATTATTTCATCTATATTTACTCCTTCAAGAGATGATGTCAGCGCCTTTATTTTTGCCTCATTTATCTCAACGCCAGCTGCTTGAAGCACCTTTTTCAAATTCTCTTCATTTATTTCCTTACCAGCTGCATGCAAGAGCATTGCTCCATATATATATTCCATTTTTCAACCTCCGATTTTATTTTCTAATGCTTTAGCATGTAAATATGCTCTATTTATAAATGCTTCTATTGTTTGTTTGGTATATATATTTCTTTCTATTGCCACATTATATGCAGAACTATAAGCTTTTATTATGAGCTGTGGCAGAACATCCTTCGCTGGATAGCAGATTTCAACAGCAAGATTAATTGCTTTTGCAGCACATGTCTGTATTTCTCCGATTATTTTGTTTAAGTCAACGGCAAGTATATCAGAGGTATATATTATACCGTTTTCAATAAACGCTTTTATTTTTAGCCCTATTTCAATTGGTTTTATATCAAGTTTTCCAAGAACTTGGGCAATTTGTGGAGGAATAACTTCTCCTTTTTTAACAAGAATAACATCTTTCTCTATAACTACCTTACCCTCTCTTATCGATGCAGGTATGCCAGCTTTTTGAAGCTCCCCAACTATTGGACCCGGCTTAAAATTTGTTTCCCCTTTTTTTATTACTATATCCTCGCTTGCAATTTCTCCTCCTTTTGCTGGCGCCCTAGTTCTGGCACCTTCTATAAGCTTGTAAAGTTTAAATGGGTTAAGATTTGAGGCAATTATTGCACTTTCACCTTCAATATAATCAGCAAGTTTTCCACTTCCATTTGATAGGGCTCTTTTTATAAGAGTATTTTTAGATACCTTTATTATAGCCTTTCCCCTCAAAATTTCTCTCATCTTTTGCATTTGATACGCAGGTATTCCTCTTACTCCAACAATTCCAACTACTTGATGTGATGATATTATATTTTTTATTTCCTCTACCTCCTTTATTTTCCAATCCGCTGGCATTATATCACCCTTACTGGCACACCCATTGTTGTTTTTATATAAGCAGAGGCAATATTCATCATTCCTCTTTCAAGCTTTCCTTCTATCCTGTGAAGCACTGCTTCTACATTTTCAGCTATATCCTCAGCAGACATATTTTCTCTACCCACAAGGCAATGAATGACTGGCTTATCCTTGGAGCGTATTCTTATACTCTTTCTTAATTTACCAACAATTTCCGATATATCTATTTCTGGAGGGACTGGCTTAGGCATCTTCCCGCGGGGCGCAAGTATTTTACCTAAGCTTCTTCCTATAAGAGGCATCAAAGATGCTTCCGCTATAAATAAATCATATTCTTCAGCAATGATTTTTGCTTTCTTTTTATCTTCAGCAAGCTCCTTTATTTCATCTACCATTATAACCCTATCTGCCACTCCTTTCGCTTTTAAAGCGAGTTCGCCTGTGGCAAAAACAGCAATTTTCGCTTCCTTTCCACGCCCTTTTGGAAGCTCTATTTCCTCATCTATTCTATTTTCTGGCTTGCTCAAATCTACATCTTTTAAATTTATAACTAAATCTACTGATTGAATAAATTTCCTTTTTTTATTATTCTTTTCATCTATTGCATTTTTTACCGCTTCAACTATTTCTTTTGATGCCATAGCTAAAAGGCAATAACTTTTTATTATATAAAGGTTATTTAATCCCCAGTAAAAAATTTAACAAATCTTATATATTTGCCATCCATTATTTTCAGGATGGGATTGCTTAGCAGAATTTCAGGATTTATTCTATCGCTTTTTGGCAAAAGGCATGTTAGAATAGGCATATATGGGCCGCCAAATGCGGGAAAAACAACTCTTGCAAATAGAATAGCAAAAGATTGGACAGGAGAAATTGTTGGTGAAGTATCAGAAATACCTCATGAAACAAGAAAAATACAGAAAAAGGATAAGGTTATAATAAAGAAAGGAAAATCTTCTCTCACAATTGATATTATCGATACTCCAGGTATAGCAACAAAAATAGATTTTCATGATTTTATGGAATATGGTTTAAGTGAGGAAGAGGCAAAGAAGAGGGCAAAAGAAGCAACCGAAGGAGTTATAGAAGCAATAAAATGGCTTGATAATATTGATGGAGTTATTCTGTTAATGGATAGCACAAAAAATCCTTTTACACAAGTAAATATAACAATTGTTGGAAATCTTGAAGCAAGGAGATTGCCTTTTATAATTGCAGCAAATAAAATAGATTTAGATGGCTCTACACCTGCAACACTAAAATCAGCCTTTCCAAAACATGATGTGGTTCCTATATCCGCACTTCGAGGAATAAATATGGATTTGCTTTATGAAACAATGGTGAGGAAATTTGGCAAAGGGAAATGAAATAAATATAAGTTTTATTGCACAAGAAAAGTTAAATAATCTAAGTAGTGAGGAAAAGTTAAAATTTATTTTAAAAGAGGTTAAAAAAGGGCATATACTTGTGCTTGAAAGCGGTTTATCGTCTGAAGAACAGGCAAAGCTTATAGAAATGACAATGGAGGACATAGATGATGGTTTTGTTGGGATAGAAATGGAAAGCTATATGGAAGAAAAAAAAGGTTTCTGGCAAAAATTTTTTGGCAAAAAAAATAGAATGACAATTGTTGGACCAGCTGATAAATTAAAAACAATTTACAGAGATAAAGAAGTTATAAAAACAATTATAAAGGCGGGTTAAATGGCTCACCAATGCTTGAATTGTGGAAAAATATTTACAGATACAAAAATTATTGAAAAAGGATGCCCAAATTGCGGAGGAAAATTTTTTTACTATATTAGAAAACCTATTGAATTAGAAAAGAGGAAGAAAATACAGAAGAAAATAGAGGAAAAAATTTTTGAAGTAGAAAGAGAAAAGGTAGAAAATATAATGAAAAGAATGGAGGCAGAAAAGGAAAGAGTGGAAAAAGAAGCAGAGGAAATGGTAAAAAAAATAGAAAGTATAAACATAAAAGAAATAGGGGATTATGAAATAAATGTTAAAAAACTTGTTGAGGATGGCTCAATAATAATAAGGAGAGAAGGGGTCTATTTTATCTATCTTCCATCGCTCCTCAAAAAGAAAAAATAATATATTTCTTTCCTTTTCAATTTCCATGATAAGGGATATAGAGATAACAAAAATAATAGTTGAAACATTTTTAGAAGAATTTTTAAAAAATCTTGAGATAGATGTAGCAATAGCTGGCGCGGGCCCATCCGGCTTGACCGCTGCAAGATATCTTGCAAAAAATGGAAAAAAAGTTATGGTATTTGAAAGAAATCTTTCACCTGGCGGGGGTATGTGGGGGGGAGGAATTGGGTTTCCATTTATTGTTATGAAAGAAGGGAAAGAATTGCTTGAAGAAGTAGGGGTGAAATGCTTTAAGAGAGATGGTTACTGGGTTGCAAATTCAATTGAGGCGGTTTCAAAACTTGTTTCATCTGCTATAGACAACGGTGCAAGAATTTTCAATGGTATGACTATTGAAGATGTAATGGTGAGAAACGGAAAAATTAATGGTGTTGTAATAAACTGGAGTGCAATAAAAGAAGCTAAAATGCATGTTGATCCAGTTGCTATAGAAGCAAAATTTGTCATAGATGCAACAGGACACGATTGCAATATTGCAAGAATTGTGGAAAAAAAATATGGACTTAATACTCCTACAAAAAGAATAGAGGGAGAAAAAGCAATGTGGGCTGATGAGGGAGAAAAAAAGACTGTTGAAAATACAGGAGAAATTTTTCCAGGATTGTATGTTGCGGGAATGGCTGCAAACGCGGTTTTTGGCGCCCCTCGCATGGGGCCGATTTTTGGAGGAATGCTTCTTTCTGGAAAAAAAGTTGCGGAACTTATAATTAAAAAAATTTAGCAGAAAAATTAATATTTGCCTTTTTCTTTTGATGGCGTGATTCCAAGAGCTGCATATGACTGGGAAATTACTGTATTCAGCCCAGATGGAAGATTATTTCAAGTAGAATACGCAAGAGAGGCGGTAAAGCGTGGCACTACAACTGTTGGAATAAAATTCAAGAAAGGAGTTGCTCTTATAGTTGATAAAAGAATAACTTCTCGCCTCATAGAGCCAGCTTCAATAGAGAAAATATTCAAAATAGATGAGCATATTGGATGCGCTACTTCTGGCTTGGTTGCTGATGCAAGAGCGTTAGTAGAGAGAGCAAGAATTGAGGCGCAAATAAATAGGCTAACATATGATAAACCAATACAGGTTAAAACTTTAACAAGGAAAATATGTGACTTCAAGCAAACTTATACTCAATATGGAGGGGTTCGTCCTTTTGGAACTGCATTGCTTATAGGAGGAATAGATGAAAGCGGTGCTCATCTTTTTGCAACTGATCCAAGCGGAGCAATGGTTGAATATAAGGCAACTGCTGAAGGAGAAGGAAGAGATGCAGCAATTGAATATTTTGAGAAAAATTATAAGGAAAATTTAAGCTTAGAAGAAGCAATAGAAATGGGAATTGAGGCAATGAGAATTTCAAAAGAAGATAAAAAATTGGATAAAGAAGCAATAGAAATTGGGGTTGTTGAAGAAGGAAAGGAATTTAGAATATTATCAAAAAAGGAGATAGAGAAATATTTTAAAGGTGAGCAATAATGGTATCACTTGATGAAGCAGTTATTGCAAGATATGAAAAAAAAGGAAAGCATTTTGAAATATTGGTTGATCCAGATGCCGTTGAAAAAATTCTCGAAGGCAAAAAAAATGTTTTAGAGGTACTTGCGGTAGATGCGGTTTTTAAAGATGCAAGGAAAGGCGATAAAGCAAGTGAGGAATCATTAAAAGAAGTTTTCGGAACTTTAAAAATTGATGAAATAGCTCTTAAAATTATAAAAGAAGGAGAAATACAATTAACTGTAAAGCAGAGAAGAGAAATGATAGAGAGAAAGAAGAAAGCAATAATTGACTGGATTGCTCGCTATTCAATGGACCCACATACAAAGCTACCTCATCCGAGAGATAGAATAGAAAGGGCGATGGAGGAGGCAAAAGTTAATATAGATGCTTTTAAGCCAGTAGAGGAGCAGGTTAAGAAAGTTATTGATGCAATAAGACCCATAATTCCAATAAGCATAGAAAATGTTAAAATAGAGATTGTTATTCCATCAGCTTATTCAGGTAGAGCATATGGTGAAATTATGAAAATATCAAAAATATTAAAAGAAGAATGGCTTTCCAATGGGAATTTGAAATGCATTGTGGAGATTCCAGCCGGAATGCAGGCTGAACTTTATGAAAAACTAAATAGCATGACGAAAGGAGAAGTTGTTTCAAAAATTTTAAAATGATAAGAAAAATCGTTTTACCAGGCTCTTTAGTAGGAGATAAAAGCAAGCTACCAGGTAAAGGGACATTTAGAGAAGGGGAAAATATATATTCTTCTCGCCTTGGTATTTTAGAGGAAAAGGGAAAATATGTAAATGTTATTCCTCTAAGTGGAGTATATATTCCAAATGTTGGTGATACAATAATAGGAATAGTTGAAGAAGTTTATAGGAATGGATGGATTATTGATATAAAATCGCCATATTCAGCTTTCCTATCAATAGAAAATTCTCCATGGGAAATGGGTTATGGAGAAACATCAAAATATCTTAAAGAAAAGGACATAATAATAGGAATTATATCAAATGTTGATGAAGCAAAAAACATTGATGTTTCAATGAAAGATAAGCAGTGCAGAAAAATAGAGGATGGAATTGTGATTGACATACAGCCATCAAAAGTTCCTAGAGTGATAGGTAAAAAAGGATCGATGCTTTCTACTCTTAAAAGATATACTGGTTGCTGGATATTTGTAGGACAAAATGGAAGAATATGGCTAAAAGGAGAAGATGAAAAAGTTAATTTGGCTGTTGAAGCAATAAAGAAAATTGAAAAAGAAGCTCACACCTTTGGACTAACTGAAAGAATTATAAAAATGTTAGGTGGTTAAATGAAAGATGGATTGAGAATTGATGGAAGAAGACCCGATGAGCTAAGAAAAATAAAAATTGAGGCGGGAGTGCTTTATCGTGCTGATGGTTCATGTTATATAGAATGGGGAGGAAATAAAATACTTGCAGCAGTTTATGGACCAAGAGAAGCACTGCCCCGCCATATTCAGAATCCAACAAAAGCACTTGTAAATGCAAGATATAATATGGCGTCTTTTAGCGTTGAAGAAAGGAAAAAGCCTGGTCCAGATAGGAGAAGTACTGAAATATCGAAGGTAATTTCAGAAGCGCTTGAAAGCGTAATTTTCACTGAGCTTTTTCCAAGAACAACCATTGATATATGTATTGAAGTGCTAGATGCAGAAGCTGGCACAAGATGCGCGGGCCTTACAGCGGCGGGCGTTGCGCTGGCTGATGCGGGCATACCAATGCGTGACATACCTGTTGCGTGTGCGGCGGGTAAGGTTGATGGGGTTGTTGTTCTTGATTTGACCAGTGAAGAAGATAAGAAAGGGGAAGCGGACTTGCCTGTTGCAATTGCCCCAAGAAATGAAGAGATTCTTTTGATGCAGATGGATGGACATCTTACATATAAAGAATTTGAAGAAGCTCTTGAACTAGCAATTAAAGGATGTAGGGAAGTGGCGAAATTGCAGAAAGAAGCATTGCTAAAGAAATATGCAAAAGAGGTGGAATGATGGATATATCTGATTTGGCAAGGTTATCAAGTGTTAAAAAGGATTATCTTTTAAAGCTTGCAAAAGAAGGCAAAAGATGTGATGGAAGAAAATTTGATGAATATAGGGAGATAAAAATTGAGAGAAATATTTTAAAAAATGCGGAAGGCTCAGCAAGGGTAAAAATAGGAAATACAATGGTGGTAGCGGGAATAAAGCTTGAAGTTGGCGAGCCATACGCTGATTCCCCAGATAAAGGGGCTTTATCAACATCTGCTGAATTGCCTCCCTTGGCATCTCCAGAGTTTGAGCCAGGCCCTCCTACACCTGAGGCAATTGAGCTTGCAAGAGTTGTTGATCGAGGCATAAGAGAATCTGAATATATAGAAATGGAAAAACTCTGCATAACTCCTGGAGAAAAGGTATGGATTGTTTTTATTGATTTGCATGTTATAGATTATGATGGGAATCTTTTTGATGCTTGCTTGCTCGCTGCTTCAGCCGCCTTGCAGAATGCAGTTATACCAAATGAGAGATTTGGGCTAGGAGAAAATATGCCTTTGCCTGTTAGAAGTCCGCCTGTGAGCTGCACATTTGTTAAGTTTGATAATGCAATAGTTGTTGATCCTTGTGCAGATGAAGAAGAAGCTGCTGATGCTAGATTTACCGTTACACTTGATGAGAAAGGGGATATAAGAGCAATGCAGAAAGGGCTTAGTGGGCGATTTACAATTGAGGAAATAAAAAATAATATAAAGCGTGCACAATTTCATGCAAGCAATATAAGAAAATTGCTGGTGATAAAATGAGGACAAAGAAAGTTAAATCTGCAGGTAAATTTGGAGCAAGATATGGAGTTAAAACCCGCCATATATACCGTGAGATAGATGAAAAGCAGAGACAAAAATATTTATGCCCAAAATGCGGGAGAAAAGCAGTAAAGCGAGAAAGCACAGGAATATGGGTATGCAGAAAATGCGATGCAAAGTTTGCTGGAGGAGCATATATACCAGAAACAATAGTTAAAAAAAGCGTTGATCAGACAATAAAAAGCATATTGGGTGAAGCATGATAATTTATGTATGTGGTAAATGTGGTGAAAGAGTAGAAATTGATTTTGAAAGAATGGGGATGAGATGCCCTAAATGTGGGGGAAAAATATTTTATAAGGAAAGAGGGCCCATTGCAAAAGATATAAAAGCAAGATGAACATAAACCTTGAAATAGATGGCAAATATAATGATTTAATTTTAAATGCTTTAAAAGGTGAAATTACTCCTAATGCTGATGTTAAAATTTATAAAAAAGAAAAAAAATTATATATTGAAATTGAGACAAAAAGCATATCAAATGCAAGAGCTGCAATCAATTCTTTCGCAAGATGGATTGATATGGTTGAAAAAATTGCATCATTTATTTTTTAATTTTTCATACTCTTTTTTTACCAATTTGTCAACAAAAGTTGATGAAAAAGCATGAATAAAATGGGTTATTAAACCTATGCCCCATCCAAATAAGGAAAAGATAAACCACGGGAATTTTTTATCAGATGAAAAATACCAGATTATAAAAAGAAAAATATTTACAACTATGTAAATTAGAAGATGAGTATAAAATGCTATTTTTCCTTCTGCTCTTTTTATGGCTATTCTTTCTAACTCATCGATTTTCATTTATATAATAAACAAAATTTTTATAAAAGGCTTTTCAAATTTTTGGTTATGAAAGAGTTTGATGAAATTATTGACGAAATAAAATTTTTTATAGAGGAAAGAGAATGGGATAAATATCATACTCCAAAAAATATAGCGATATCTATCTCTATAGAAGCAAATGAATTGCTCGAAAAGTTTCAATGGAATGACTTGTCCTTTCAGGAGATAGTAAATGATAAAAAGATAAGAGAGGAAGTAGCAAATGAGTTAGCGGATGTTTTTATATATTCTCTTATTTTTTTAATTAAAGCGAAAATGAATTTTGGAGAAATCATAAAAAAGAAAATGGAGAAAAATAGAGAAAAATATCCTATAAGCCAGTAGTTATATTAACATTATTTACAACTGCGTATGGCGAAAAAACTGGATGAGAAGTTTCCCACCAATATATCTGTTTTCTTTCTTTAGAAATCTCTTCTATATTTTTAAAAATTTTTTCAATATTGTCGCTTATTCTTATTCCTTTTAAAGCATATAAAATTTCTCCTTTCTTTACTAAAAATGCCATATCCCTTGCAACAGTAGAGAAATCTCCGGTGCGATAATTATTAAATCTTGTATACCATAAATTTGTTATGAAAATCCCATCTAGCTCTTCTATAATTTCATCTTTTTTGCAATCTCCTTTTCTTATAATTGTATTCCAAGGAGTGGGAACAACTATTCCTGCGTTTCCTGTTGTATTTTTTCCATATTCTTTTGCAGTTGTGCTATTATGAAGATAATTTTTTAAAATTCCATCTTTAACTATAACTGTTTTTCTTGTAGCAACACCTTCATCATCAAATTTTCTTGAAAACAAACCATTTTTTTCAACTCCGCTATCATATATACTTATTTTTTCATTTGCTATTTTTTTACCTATTTTTTTATCCATAAAAGAATAGCCAGATTTTACAAGAAACGCAGATGAAAAATCTGCAAAATTTGATGAAAGATTTGCAAATGCAAGAGGAGAAAATAAAACCTTATATTTTCCTTCTTTAACTTTTTTAAATTTTATCTTTTGATTTATATATTCTTTCGCCTCCTCTATCTCTTTTTCATCTATTTCATCTATTTTTCTTGAACAAAAGTTATAATGTTCTGATTTATTATTTTTTACCATTCTCGATGAGATATAAAACATGCTATTTTCATCTGATTCATCTATACCTTTTGAATTCATTAATCTTATATTTTCTATTCTGCTATATAAAATCCCAGCGGTTTCTCCATCTGATAAATTTATAATCTTATTTGTAATATCTAAAATTTTTTCTTCATCAATGACATTTCTATCAAAAATTTTTCTATTTGAATAATTTTTATCAACGCTTATTGAAAATGGTGAATAAGGAATAAATTTAAAAAATTTTTTTGCATCTTCGATTCTTTTTTTAATTTTTTTTCTATCTGGATTTTCAATTGAAAATGCCATCTTTTTACCATCTTTATATAGAGTTAAATAAATTTCTCTCTTTTTCCATGTATTCAAAATTTCTACTTTATTTCTATAAAATCTAACCTGCTTTTCTATCGATTCTTTTTCCTTAATAATATATTCATCAAATTCTTTCAAATATTCAATCATTTTATCCTCACATTTCTAAGCCTTATGTTTGCTCCTCCAGTAAAAACTTCCATATCCTGTATTGGCTCACTCTTTCCACATGTAGCTGGGTAAAATTCAATTTTCTTACCAACCGCATCAATCTTTGAAAAAATTTCAAAAGTAGAAAGCTCTATTGATGGATGTTTTGCAATTCCTGAAATCTCGCCATTTTTTATTATATAAGCTTCATTTCCTACATATTTCTGATTTATTCTTTTATCATCTATATTCCATTCCATAAATGTTACCATATAAATGCCTTCCTTAATTTCCTCAACCATTTCCTCGAAATTATAATCACCTGGCTTGAAATATGTATTTGCCATTCTTATGATTGGCTCTTTTCCATAGCACGCTCTTGCAGATGCATTGCTTTTGCAATTCATTTCATATGCAGTTTGGCGATTATGCAAAAATTCATTTATTTTCCCTTCCTTAATTAATTCTCTTTTCCTTGCTTTAACTCCTTCATCATCATATTTATAGTAGCCATAAGCCTTCTCAATTAAAGGATTGTCTTCAATGCTCACCACTTCATTTGCAATTTTTTTACCCAACATATTTTTCTTTATATATGACTTTCCCGCCTGCGCGAGCTCACGCCCCACTATGCGATCTGCTTCAAAGGGGTGGCCGCATCCTTCATGAGCAATTAAACCGCTTATCATAGGGGCTAGAATTACATCTCCTATTTTTGGAGCTTTTTTTCCTTTTTTTATTTTTTTAAGGAAATTTATGTCTTCTTCCATTTTTTCCTCCACTTTCCATTCTTTAATCGCTTCACATCCTCCAGCATTTCCAAATTCTCTGCTCGCCTGCTCTTCATCAACTGTTATTAAATAGTGAAGATAAATCCTTGGAATTTTTGAATAAATTCTGCTTCCTTCGCTGTTCATATATATTTTTTCACTCTTTTTTTCTCTAAAATATATAAAATTTTTCTTATTTAACCTACTTAAATCTTTCAATAAATCAATTTTTTCATCAGTTTGAAGAAATTTTCCCTTTATCCCATAACTATCTTCATTTACCTCTTCTTCGCTTAAAAAAATTTTATTTTTCCCTCTCGCAGACTTTTCTGCTATTCTCAAGCCCTTTTTAATTTCTTTTTTATTAACAACATTCGATGAATAAAAGCCAATTCCAAAATCAATTACTCTTATTGAAAAACCATATTTTTCATCAATTTCAGTATCTACAAGCCCACCATCTACAAATGTAATTTCCTCTATCTTTTCCTTTTCTATCCTTATTTCTGTATAATATTTTGAATTTTCTATTGCATATTCTGCAAGTTCAATCATTTCAGCTATCAAATCTATTTAAAGCTATATTTCCCCAGTCATCATAATCAAGAAATCCATGACTTCCATCTGAATAGTCAACAAGGCTAAAGGAATAGCGGTAATTCATGCAACTCTTATAATTTCCAAATAGCCAGTATTGCAACTGCCATGGAAAGCGAGTATGCTCATTATCTATACCAAAATATCCATTCAAACCAAGTTGATGCCCAAGTTCATGCATGAAAAGGCTCGCATGCGAAACAATTTGTCTCCCTAGCGAGGGTCTCCATTTCTGAATATAGTAGCTTGCTAGCACAAAAGCATCTCTCTTAAAATTCATCCCGCCCGCGGGGCGGCGCCAGAATTCAATCTCATGGCATATTATTGCATAGTGAAAAACACCTTTTCTTGGATTATTAGGCTGATTGTGTAGGAAATATTTTTGATATATTTCATTTAACTCATCAAAGTCAAGAGATGAATCATATGGAATTATGTCCATTTTCTCAATTATTCCATTATCTATGAAAAGCATTATATTTTTCTTTGAAAATGAAGAATAAAGCATTTGAATTGATTTTTCTGGCATTATATGTTTTATTCCATTATATTCTTCCATATAATCAACTTCAATATATATATCCTGCCTAAAAGGATCTGAAAACCATTCGCTCAACATATATTCTTCATCATTCTGCAATCCATCATTATCTTCGTCGAGAAAAGAATGATTTTCTGGTAAAAAAGGATTGTAGCCATATTTATCTTCCCATTCTATAGCTACGCCATCATTATCATAATCTGTTCCATAATCACTTACATAGGGATTAGTATGATAAATATTTACTTCCTCCCAGTAAGTTAATCCATCATTATCATAATCATTATATATTATATCAAACCATATTTCATAATCATATTCATTTATTTTGCCATCACTGCATCCACTTGCGTGCCCATATCCATCTTCATCTTTAAGAAAATCATCTCCTCGCCAATTTCCTCTCTTTGTATCTATCTCTATATTTAAAATTCCATCATCAGGCGTAATATATCCTCTTTTTTCCCCTTCAAATATTTCAATTGAAATGCTTATCTTATCTTTATCATCCTTTATTTTGAATTCTTTCGATGCTCTTATGATTAAATCACATCCATTAAGCTTTGTTTCCCATTTTTCTCCTTCGACATTTACTATTATTGAAAAATTTGGTTGCTCATCGCTTATATATACTTTCCTTACTCTTTCTATGGTTATTTTCAACAAATTTTCACTATCTTTAGATATAACATATGCTGGCGCAACCATCAAAAAAGCAATTATAATTGCTATCTTTTTCATGTTTTAGAATATAAAATTCAGATATAAAAAATTAACTTGCTACTTTTCTTGAATTATCCTTATATTCCTTGCCTCCATTGCATATTTTGCTGGCAATCTTATTGTTATAACATTTGTTCTTCCTTTTTTTATTTTTTCTACTTTTGCATTACATATTTCATTTCCTTTTCTATCCAATGCTTTTACTATGCTTCCTTTTTCTGGCAAAGGAATAAATTCATATGGCATGCTAACTAAAGCTTCATTTCCTTCTATTTTAACTAAAAATATAGCTAAGCCAGGACAAACTTCAATGCATTTTCCGCATCCAATACATTTTTCATAATCAATTTCTGGCAACGCATTTATATCTTTCATTGAAATTGCTTTTTTTGGACAAGAATCAACGCATGGATTGCAAGGAATAGACTGGATGCATTCTATTATTGCAACTCCTCTTTTCAATTGCTCCTCACTCGGCAATTTCAAATCACTCAATTCAAGGTATCCTTCCTTTTCCCATTTTTTCATAGTAACCACTTATAATTTTCTCCTTTGCTTTCCTTGCTCTTTCTCCAAAATATCCTTCTCTAAAAATTTTAAGCTGCGAAGAATATTTTTTAAATTTTTCATCAAAATCTTCTATTTTTCTTATGCTGTTTGCACATGCCAAGCCAGCTATTTTTCCTTCAATAATGGCAGTTGATGCTTCCTCAATATTTGATAAATCACCTGCAACATATATTCCTTCCTTTGTTGTCTCCATATATTCATTATGCAATGCAACCCAGCCACCAGCTTCATTTATAAATTTTATTTCCGCTCCTGTTTGGGCAACAAGCCTTACTGAAGGAGTTAAGCCAACTGCTATGCATATAAAATCGCAATCAATATTTTTCTCGCTTCCTTCAATAAATCCCCATTTATCATCTAATTCAGCTATTATTGCCCCTTCAACAGCTTCATTTCCATAAGCTTCTTTTATTGAATGCCTTGTATATATTGGAACTCCACACCTCCTTACCTTTGCAGCATGAACAAAATATCCACCGATTTTTTCCATTGCTTCAACAATGCATGCAACCTCAACACCTGCTTGCAAAAGTTGATAAGCAAGAATTAAGCCAACATTTCCAGCTCCAACAATAATCCCCTTTCTCCCAGGCTTTACACCATATACATTCATAAGAGTTTGTACTCCTCCCGCCCCATACACGCCTGGCAAATCATTTCCTTCAAATAAAAGCATGTTTTCCTGAGCTCCTGTTGCAAATATTATTCTTTTTGCTTCTATCTCATAAAATATTTTATCAAGCTTGTTTATGGCGGAAAGAAATTTACAGCCCCTGTCATAGTATCCAATCACGCTTGTATTTTTAAGCAATCTTATTTTCTTTTCCTCAATTTCATTTCTAAGAATGCTTGCTATTTCAATCCCTCTTTCGCCTGCTCCTTCCTCCTTGCTCCCGAAAAATTTGTGGGTTTGCTTTATCAGCTGCCCTCCTATGTGAGGATTTTCATCTATTAGAAGCACATCCGCATATCTTGATGCCTCAACTGCGGCGCTCATACCCGCTGGTCCAGCCCCAACTATTGCAACTTCACATGATATTTTTTCAATTTTTCCATCTTCATATTCTTTTTTTGGAATCTCTTTATCATTTTCCTCAACCACCATTCCTTCCCTAACAGGCGTTATACAAGTCCTTATATTTGGCACACCATCAACTTTCATCAAGCAGGAGGAGCATTTTCCTATTCCACAAAAGAAACCTCTTGCACGCCCTTTTTTACTTCTGCTAAAAATTTTTATTCCATTTGCATATAGGGCGGATGCTATTGTTTCTCCTTCATAGGCTTTGATTTTTTCACCATTATAGTAAAAATATATTTCTTTCTCTCTTTTAAAATTAAGAATAGGATGCTTTTCTATCCTCAAATTTTCACCTTTTTAAGAAAATTTTCTATTTTTTTTATAAAAACTGAATTATCAGGAGGATTTTTTCCATCATACTTACTTTCTATCTCACTTATCAAGGCAATCAATTCCTTATAAATTTTTTTATTTTTCATTATCTCCTTTATTTTATTTACTTTATTTTTAGGAAAAATATCATGAAGCCATGTCTTACTTTCTGGAGAAGGATGCGTTATATTATATTCCATATTATAGGCAGAGGCAATTATTGCAGAATCAACCATTTTTGTTCCAGCAGCAACTGATTTAAAAAGACTTATAAGTTCTTTTTCATTTACATGAGGACATTCTTTTTTTAATTCTTCAAGCAAATCACTTGATTGTTTATTCAGTCTTATAATTTTTTTACCATCTTTATATTTCTCTTCCAGAATTTTTTCTATTTCTTTGTCTATCTCCTTCATCATAAGGCATATAAAAGAGAAATATAATATTTTTTATTTTGGTAGCGAAATTATTATAGAGTTGAAATTAATATCTACTCATGAAAGACAAAAAGATTGTTGTGAGTATAAGTGCTTTAGTTGTTGCAACAATTTTTTCTGGATGTATAGAAAGTGTTAAAGAAGTTGAGGGTTTTGATATAAAAACTGTTGAGCAATTAAGCTCAGAAAGAATTGCTTATGAAATACCTATTGTAGTAGATGATAATCCATTTTATGCACTTATTGCAACTCCTGCGTCGCTATATTATAATGGTTCTTCCCTACATGTTGCTCCTCTTTTAGTTGAAAATTTTAATAAACCATCTAAAGCGGTGGAAAGATTCAAAAAAATTTATCCTGCCAGCTATAGAGAATTTTATGGAATTACAGCAGAAAACTTGTCAATAGAGTTAAGCAAGTTATGGAAAAGAAGCGATGCAATTCTGCTTATTGAAGAAAGTGAAAAAGGATATGAACTTGGTGTTGTTGCTGTGCCATTGGCTTGCTATTTAAATATTCCTGTTTTTGTTACAAATAATACAGATAGAATAAAAGATGAATTGAAGAGGCTGGGTGTCGAATATACTTTTGTGTGCGGTGATTTGAAAGGATATAAAATAACTTGGCGCTTCCGCGATGTAGAAGAAATAAATGATTTCATGATAGAATTTCTGAAAAGAAGATTTGGTGGAGTAAATTATATCACAATCACAAACCCAGCGGACACAAGGAGGGCGGAGGTATTAAACAAAACTACTTATGAATTTGAAAATGAAACGCTATCAACGAATGTTTTGCTGGCTCAATCAATAAATGCGATACTAAATGGATTTGCTCTTTTTTCATATAATCAATTTTCAATTCCAGATTATAAATATGCACGCCTGAGCATAGATTTAATAAATGAAAATTCAGAATATGTGAGTGAATTGGGAGATGATTTAATATTATTAGTTTATAGTCCAGATGATGAAGTGTATGTTTATACTTCAACGGTAGCAGGCTTGCCAGAGGTAAAAGATGGGGATATAGTTGTTGATAAAGTTCATTATGAAACAATAATATATAACAAACCAGGAGAATATTATACAGAAGTTTTGGGAAGATGGATTGCTTCAACAAGTGGAAAATATAGATTAAAGATAGATGTTGAAGAATTATCCCATCCCTATGAGCCACTTATGAAAAATCTCTCATCAATGGCTCCATATATAACTTCTTACCATAAGGGAATTATTTTTGCAAAACCAGAGTTTGCTTTTGCTGGAAACGAAGAAATTGGAATTGAAGGAGTTGTCTATCCTTCAACAAATGAAAGACTTGTTGAGCCATGCAATAAGCATGTGCTTGAAATACACAGTCAATTAAATAAAATTCTTTCGAAAATTGCAAATATATCAGATGAAAGAGAATTAAGGAATTACTATGCAAATAATCCAGTTTATGTTGCAATAATGGCGGATCCAACAATGATTCCAATGTTTTACTATCATAATCCAGATAGCGATAATATAATAGGAGTTCAGCTTCCAAGCGACTTTATATACGGAAACATTGATCCGAATCCAAATGATTTGGAAAATGATACCTTTACATATTATCCATTCCAGGAAAATGCTGTTGGAAGAATAACTGGATATGATGCTCAAGATTGCTCCGCACTTATTGCAAGAACAATATTTTATAATCATATAATAGATAAACTCGGGGAATGGAAAAATAATGCAACTGTTCAAACCGGCGCCGGCTTGGAATTTCAATGGATTCCTATTTTAACTCCTCTATCAAATATTCTAAGCGGAGGAAATGAACCAACAAAATGGCCAACAGGAGAAAGTTTATTTATAAATAAGAGATTAAGCAAAGATATGGAAGGAGGGGGTTACGAAGTAAAAAGCACTCATCTTTTGGCTTCACAAAGAGAAGGGTTTAAAGATTTGGCAAGATATACAAGCAGATTTAATATACTTTTCCCCAATTTTATTGAATTTATAAATGGTGAAAGAGTTAAAGGAGGAGAATATCAGAGAAATAGCAATTTAATTTTCGTATTTAATCATGGCATTTATTATCTTTATGAATCAGGAGATGTTATTCTCGATTCCCTTGGTTTTCCGCCAGTAACATGGGCATCAAGATTTATTCCATTTGTTTCAAGCGGACTCACAACCCATGGAGCATATGGAGTGAGATATATTGTGAATGAAGAATATGGACCAAGTGTTATTTTTGTTGAAAGCTGTATAACTGGAAGAACAGATGGATTGCTTCCTGAAAATTGTTTAAGCCAGGCATATTTACACGCTGGAATGAATGCATATATAGGAGCAACACGTGTAACAGCTGATCCTGGCTATATAGAGCCAGGGCTAATTTTCAAAGGATTTGGAGCAAAAGGTTTTGTAAAAGCACTTATAAAATATTTAATAAAAGGAGAATTTCCAGATCCACATTTTGGAGCAGTAATAGCGGAAGATTTTATCCTTAATTTAAATAATAACGAAACAGTTGGCATTGCTTTAAGAAATGCAAAGAATTCTTATCTTCCAAAAGATGCAAATTCAACTTTCTTATGGACCCCTCCTCTTACGAAGGTAAGATATGAAAGTGGGACGTATCTTGATAAAAAATATGTTTGCCTCAGGGAATTTGTTTTATATGGCGATCCAGCATTCAATCCTTATCAGCCAATAAACAAAGGTTAGTATTCCCTCCATCTGTTATTGCATTTTGTGCATATATAAATTCTTGTCTCTGGCTCGTCTGCCGCCCTTGTCTGACGCAAAATCCAATATGCTTCATTATTCCCGCATTTTGGACATATTATGAGAGTTTTTGGTAAAAGAGAAAGCTCCTCTTCAATTACAATTGCTTCCCCTTCTCTTCTTTTTGATACAAATCTTTTATCTTCTTTTTTTTGTGAATGGCCGCATTTTCTGCAATTTAATTCCTCTCCTTTTGGATACATCAATGAACCACATTTTGGACAAAGCATGCTTCAGAAGCAATTTTACTTTAAATTATTTTCCATTTTGTTTCCTTTCCTATGTCCTCAATTTCAACTCCTGCTTTTCTCAAATCTTCTCTTATCTCATCAGATAGCTTATAATTTTTATTTTCCCTTGCCTCTTTTCTTATTTCAATAATTTTTTCTATTATTTTTTCAATCTTTTTTTCTTTTATTCCATATTTTTCAGCAAGCAGGAGCAATGAGCTTTCATCAACCTTTCTTTCTTCCTTAAATATATTCAATACACTAACAATTCTTAGGAATTCATCAAGTGCGAATCTACAAACCTCTTCCTTTGGTTTTTCTTCCATTAAAAACTTATTCGTAACTTTTACAAAATTAAATATTTCTTCTATTGCTTTTGGGGTATTGAAATCATCGTCCATTGCTCTTTCAAAATTTATTTTTATATTTTTTATTTCCTTTAGATAATTTTTTTCTTCTCTACTTAAATTTTTTCTTCTGATTTTTTTATTCTCTCCTGCAAGCTCCTTCAGCTTTTCTTTCATATAAATGATTCTTTTAAGGGAATTTGATGCATTTTCAATTCCTTCCTCGCTGAAATCTGCTTGGCTTCTATAATGATAAGATGCAAAAAAGAATCGCAAATTGTCTGCCCCCCATTCCTTAATTGCATCCCTCAAATTTATTATATTTCCTAGAGATTTACTCATTTTCTCTCCCCTTATTTTTAAAAGCCCGCAATGAAGCCAATAATTAACAAATCTCTTGCCAAAAAATGCCTCTGATTGAGCAATTTCATTTTCATGATGAGGAAATATCAAATCTTCTCCCCCACCATGTATATCAATTGGCACACCAAGATATTTTGAACTCATAACAGAGCATTCTATATGCCATCCTGGCCTCCCATCGCCCCATGGACTTTGCCATTTTGGCTCATTTGGCTTTGCTGATTTCCAGAGGGCAAAATCTTCTTTATTTATTTTTCCTTCTCCACTTACTCTCGCCCCCGCTATTATCTGTTGCATATCTTGTCCTGATAAATTTCCATATTTTTCAAACTTTTTTACACTGAAATAAACATCTCCATCGCTAAGATAAGCATATCCCTCATCAACCAATTTTTTTATAAAATCTATCATCTCTTCTACATGCTCAGTTGCTTTTGGATAAAAATTTGCATCTCTTATTCCCAATTTTTTCATATCTTCAAAACATCTTTTTGCATAAATATCTGCATATAGTAACGGCGCTATGCCCGCTTTATTTGCTGAATCTATTATCTTGTCATCTATATCTGTTATATTCTGAATATAGAATACATCATATCCTTTATATTCAAGATATCTTCTTATTATATCAAAAGCAACATATGTGCGAGCATGCCCAAGATGAGCATCACTATATGGGGTGATTCCACAAACATACATTCTTACTCTTTTCCCCTCTATTGGAATAAAAATCTCTTTTTTCTTGGTTAGAGTATTAAATATTTTGAGCATGAAAATAAAATAATGGTATTAAAAAAGCTTATGCATTAATCAGAATTTATGAAGTGAAAATTTAGATTTGCTTTACTAAATCAATTTTGATTTTATAAAGCAATTTTGTTAACAGTAAAATTTACATAGTGGTGAATGAAAATGAAAAGAAAAATATGGAGTATATTAGTTGTGTTAGGGATTCTTGCCACTTCGGGTATACAAATAAAAGGAGAAAACCTTGAAAATAGTGAAACTGGCGATCAATCAGTAGACATAGCTACTCCGCTTGCTATCCCTAAGCCAACTCAGAAAGGTGATCTTATATTTGCGGAATGTGTGGGCTTTTATGATATTCCAAATGCAGCTGACCATGTTTCAATATGGGATAATGATAACCAGAAAATAATTGAAGCAGATCCTTATTACAATGTCTGGAGTGAATATCGTGCTCCTTGGCCACTTATATGAGTTATACAAATCCAAATACCACAACTTGGGGGAGAGTAGAGTTTGATACACTCGAGCATGATGCACCATATTATGAGTGGTTCAAGTATTACCATGTTAATGGAGGAAATCCAGATGTAGCACTCCAACAGGCTCGCTCATGGGTAGCAGTACTATAGCTACTATTACATATAATAACAGAGTACTTTATCTTGGAGAAGGTTACTACTGCTCAGAGCTTGTTTGGGCAGCATGGGTAAGAGGTGGGGTAAATTTAGATAGCAATGATAATAATGCGGTTATGCCTCAGGAAATAATAAATGAAAACAATGGAACAAAAATAACTTACTATTATACTTATCCACCTTAATTCTTTCCAAAAATTTTTTAAATAAAAACAATATGGAAGACAAAATGAAAAAAACAATAATAATTGCGACGACAATTGCTTTTTCCCTATTTTTATCTTCAATAGCTTTTAAAGGAGAAAAAATAAATGACGAATGGAATAAAGAATTTGAAGGATTAGGAATTTCTATTTTTAATGATATTAAGCCAACAAGTGATGGGTATATAATTGCGGGAGAGACAGCGGTTCCTGGTATAGTTGAGTATCAAGGATGGCTTGTTAAAATAGATAAAGATGGAAATGAAATATGGGAAAAATACTATGGAAGCGGTTTCTTATCAACTGTTTTAGAAATAGAAGACGGGTATATTGCGATAGGAAAAACATCTTTTGATGGATGGCTTTTGAAAGTAGATAAGGAAGGAAATGAAATATGGAATAAAAGTTTTGGATGGAAAAAAGATGATTATTTCAATAACGGTATAAAGACTAAGGATGGAGGATATTTAATGGTAGGGGTAACTCATTGCATTGAAAATATTACTTTTCCTTACGGTGACGTATTAGTTCTAAAAACAGATAAAGAAGGAAATTTGGAATGGTATAATCATTTTGATGGAAATAACGACGGAGATATAGGATATGATGTTATAGAAATAGATGATGGATATTTAATTTCAGGTTCAACTGTTATTTCTATTAGTGAAAGATGGGATGCTTGGCTAATTAAAATAGATAAAAAAGGAAATGAGATATGGAATAAAACATATGGATGGAGTGGTGGAAGATATTTAGTTCTTCATTCTTATATTAAAGAAATTGAAGACGGAGATATAATAATAGCTGGAGATGTTTGTGTTCCTCCTGCGGATACAAATCGAGCATATTTAATTAAATTAGATAAAGAAGGAAATGAAATATGGAAAAAAATTTATGGAGAAGGAACATATGAAATGCGCGCGGGACAATGGATAGAAGGGTTTGAAATTACTAAAGATGGTTTTATATTATATGGGTTTACATTTGATTATAGCATTGGAAATTGGGATGGATGGCTTTTAAAAGTAGATAAGGAAGGAAATGAGTTATGGAATAAAAGCTTTGGAAGGAGATGGGAAGAAAAAATAGAAGGAGTAGTTGTTTTAGAAGATGGCTATATATGTGTTGGAAAAACAGAGCATAAATGGGGCTATGGCTTAGGATGGATTTTGAAATGCAATGATTTACCTCCTCCAAAAATGAAAATTATAAAGCCAAAAGAAAATTGTCTTTATATTTTTGATAGAGAAATAGTTCCATATGATAGAACTTTAATTATTGGAGCAATAACAATAACTGTTGAAGTAGATAAGCCAGAAAAAATAAATAGAGTAGAATTTTATCTTGATCACTACAATCAATTTGATAATATACCAGAAAAAATAGATTATTCTCCTCCATATGAATGGAAATGTCGTGCTATAGGATTTGGATTGCTTCCTTGCCATTTGGCTGTTGGTGTTTATTATGGCAACTCTGGAGCAGTTGCTGCTGGTAGGATGGTTATATATATAATAAACTTAGTCCCATGACTTTGAAAGAACAACTTGAATACACGTCTACCAAAAATATAACTTCCTGTTCCCCAAAGAGTATGATCAGGACCTTCTATAAAAAGCTTCTTCTCCTGTAAGATATGGACCAACTTCTGCTTCAACAGCAAGCTCCTTGCACTCTAAAGGAGTAGTAAAAGTATCTTCTAGTAATGGTGTATTGGGATCAATTAAACCACCCCAAAAATGGTTTGAATACGAAATTTTTTCTCATAAAGATTATCCGAGTGATTATTTCCATCTACCTGAAATAAAATATGGTATTCCATCCATTCAAAAAATTTATTTTAACATATTCTTGGGATTATTTCTCCAGTTGGCATTTCAAGTATTCTTTTGCCCCCTACTTTTGTATTCAAAATTACATATTTTCCATCAGTTACTTCTCCCACTATTTCTGCTTTTCTCCCATATTTATGCTTCCTTATTGCTTCTAGAACATCTTCCGCCATTTCCTCCATTACTCCAATAATCATTTTCCCCTCGTTTCCAACAGCATATGGATCAATGCCAAGCATTTCGCAAGCGGCGAGAGTTGCCTCATTTATTGGTATTTTCTCCTCATCAATCTGAATGCGAACCTGAGATTTTTTTGCCATCTCATTTAATGCACTTGCTATTCCTCCTCTTGTAGCATCTTTTGCCGAAACAATTCCTCCTACTTTTAAAGCTTTTTCAACAAGCCCATATAAAGGAGCGACATCTGACTTAACTTTTCCTTCAAATCCATATCCCTCTCTTTTTGAAATAATGGCTATGCCATGATCTGCAATTGTTCCAGTCAAAATTATTTTATCTCCTTTCCTCAGGCAGGAGTCAAGAAGCCACTTATTTCTTTTTGTTAGTTCAAAATTTTCTTCAAGCATACTTGTTGCCTTCCCAATTGCTGATGTCGTTATAATCATTTCTTTTATTCCTCCTCTTTCAACAACTTTTGTATCACCCGTAATTATCTCTACTTCTCCTTCAATTGCTGTATTTGATATGCTTTTAAGAATTTTTTTATATTTTTCTATCTCAAATCCCTCTTCTATCACCATTGCAAGAGCCATTGCAATTGGTTTTGCTCCTAAAGAAGCAATATCATTTATTGTGCCAGCAACTGCAAGCCTTCCTATATCTCCACCAGGAAAAAAAATTGGCTGAACAGTATGGCTATCTGTTGTAAAAACGACATCATCAAAAACACCAGAATCGTCCATTTGTTGCAAAGATACTTCCGCTTTTCTATTTCTAAATTCCTTAATTATAAATTCCTCTATCAACTCAGCCATTTCCCGCCCGCCAGCGCCGTGAGAGAGCTCTATTCTATGCATCCCTTATTCCTTCCTCTAAAACTGCAAATACAACCTCTCCTTCTGGAAGATGAGGTGAGTCAATTAAGCGCGCTATTCTTTTCCCACCCTTTGATTTCCTCAAATAAAGTCTGAACATTGCGGTGTGCCCAACTATATGCCCTCCTATTGGCTGGGTTGGATCGCCAAAGAATACATCAGGACGAGCAGCAACTTGGTTTGTTACACATATCACCGCGTTGTTTATTCTCGCAAATTTCAGCAAGGTATGCATGTGCTTATTTAATTTTTGTTGCCTTTCCGCTAAGGAACTTCTTCCAATGTATTCCGCTCTAAAATGTCCAGTTAGGGAGTCAACAACTAAAAGCCTTACATTATGCTCCTTTGCTATTTCATTAGCCTTCTCAACAAGCATCATCTGATGATTTGAATTGAAAGCGGTTGCAACATGTATTCTCTTCAAAGCTTCTCTTCCATCCATTCCATAACCATTTGCCATTTGAATTATTCTTTCTGGACGGAATGTATTCTCTGTATCAATGAAAATTGCTTCTCCTTCCAAGCCACCTTCCTCTTCCTTCAGTTGAACATTCACACATAGCTGATGAGCAATCTGTGTTTTGCCTGAGCCAAATTCTCCGAAAAGTTCTGTTATTGCTTGTGTTTCAAAACCCCCTCCCAATAGCTCATCCAAGCTTTTTGAACCAGTTGTAAGATGCTTCCTTTCTTTTAATCTTTCAAGCAACGCATCACCTGTTTCAAATCCTCCAACATCTGCTTTTTCTCTTGCTGCCTGTATTATTTTCAGCGCAGTCCCTTCTCCAATTTCAGCAATTTCAGCAAGTTCTGCAGGGGATGCGACAGCAATAGCCATCAAATCAGTATAACCTGCTTCCTCCAGTTTTTTTGCAGTTGCAGGTCCAACACCAGGTAAATCTTCAAGATCGATCATATTATCAATTTTCAATACATACTGGATTTATAAAAGTTATCTTGTTCTTGGATTTCAAAAATAACAAAAATTAAAAAAATAATATGATATACTATTATGAATTTTAGAAAATTCATAGAAAAGCTGGAAACCCAGGACAAAATTTTAAAAATAAAAAAAGAAGTTAGCACTGAATATGAAATTTCTTCGCTAATGAGAATATTTGATGGAAAACCTATTTTATTTGAAAATGTAAGTGGATATGATATGAAGGTTGCGGGAAATATATTTAGCACTAGAAAATTGCTTGCTGAATCTCTTGAAATAAATGAAAAAGAATTATTGAAAAAAATAATTTTTGCAATAGAAAATCCTAAAAAGCCTGAGATTAAAAAAGCGAAAGGATATAAAAATATAAAAAGTTTAGATGAATTGCCTATATTGAAGCACTATCCTCAGGATGGTGGAAAATATATATCATCTGGAGTTATTATTGCTTTTGATAAAGAATATGGATTTAATGCTTCATATCATCGAATGATGGTTATTGACAGCAACAAAGTTGTGATGAGAATTCTGCCAAGAGATTTCAATTTATATATTGAAAGAGGACTAAAAGAATTTGCAATTTGTATTGGAAATCCTGCATCTGTTGCAATTTCTTCAGCAATTTCAATGGCTCCAGAAGTAGACGAGCTTGCAATAGCAAATTCATTGTATAAAATTAATTTAATTGAAATAGACCATCACATTGTTCCTGAGGCAGAAATAATTATGATTGCTGAGTTAACTGGTGAAATGCACGATGAAGGTCCATTTCTCGATTTAACAGAAACATTTGATATTGTTAGAAAGGAAAGGGTTGCAAGGATAAAGAAAATATACGCAAAAGATAATGCAATCTATCACGCCCTGCTTCCAGGCGGGCTGGAGCATAAAGTATTGATGGGCTTGCCAAAAGAGCCGACTATATTTAAAGAAGTATCGAAAGTTTGTGATGTTGTTGATGTATATATTACTCCTGGAGGATGTTCTTGGCTTCATGGTGTGGTGAGCATAAGGAAAAAAAGCGAGGAAGATGGAAAAAAGGCAATTGAAGCGGCATTTAGAGGACATAAATCAATGAAGCATGTTTTTATTGTTGATGAAGATATTGATATTCATGATTGGAACCAAGTGGAGTGGGCAATGGCAACTCGTTTTCAGGGGAATAAGGATATGATAATAAAATATGAGAAAGGATCTTCACTTGATCCGTCCGCAAATCCAGTTACAAGAGAAACAACTAAAATTGGCTTTGATTTAACAATTCCTTTTGATAAAAACAGAGAAGATTTTAAAAAACCGGATTTACCAATGAAAATAAATCCAGATGACTACCTATAGACATTTTTATCTTAAATCAAATGCATTAACAAAAGCAAATATAAATTTAAAAGATTTACCATCTGCTGGAAGAATTGATATAGTTGCAAGATGTGTGAATTCTGCCTTCTGGCTATCAAATAGTATAAGGAGAAATGTTTTTTTCCATACAATTCTTCATGGAGAACCAAATCCTCCTATTTATATAAGATTTGAAGGAGGAAAATTGAGGAAAGTGAGTCCAGATGAAAGAAGCATATCAATTTTCATATTAAAGGCAATAGAGAAAGCAGGAGATGAGGAAAAAGAAAGCACTCCTGGCATATTTGTTTGTAAAAAGAATTTCAATAAATTTGTTGAAGAGAATAGAGATAAGGAATATTATTTGATGGATGAAAAAGGAGAGGATATTGAGAAAATTGATATAGGAGAAAATCCGTTGTTTTTCTTGGGAGATAATAGAGGGCTAAATGAAGAAGAAAAAAAGATTCTTCATAAATATGGAGCAATAGATGTTTCAATTGGGAAAAAATCTTATTTAAGTAGCCATTGTATTACAGTAATAAATTGGTTGCTAGATAAAATTGAGGAGAAATAAATTTATAACTAATTTTAATACAAAATATGGAAGAAATTTCATTCGATGATTTAAAAAAGGATGTTATTGATAAAGGATTATGTGCTCTATGCGGGGGTTGCACATCTTTTTGCAGGGCCAATAGACTCGTCGCTATCGGCATGAAAGATGGATTGCCTGACTATATAAATCAAGAGAATTGTATGAAGTGTGGAATATGTTATATGATATGTCCATTCACAGAAGAACTTGATGAAGAAATCAGGAGAAAATATGGCGAGGGTATAGGAAAGATAATAAACATTTATTCATCCCGCTCTACAGATGAAAATATTTTAAAAAAATGCTGTGATGGGGGCGTAGCTACTTCTTTGCTTAACTATTTGCTGGATGCTGGGATTGTAGATGCAGTTTTAGCTGTTAAAAAAATGAAAGGAGGGAGAAGCATCCCATTCCTTGCATCATCATATAATGATTTATTGAGTTGTGCTGGTTCTGTAATTGCAACAGTTCCAAGTTTAGAAGAAGTTAAATATTTTAGCACATATACTTCTCTTTTGCCTGAGCTGAAAGAAGTTGGTTATGGAGGGATTGAAAAAATAGCAATAACAGGCACACCTTGCCAGATAAAAAGCATAAGGAAGATGCAATCTGTAAATATTTTACCATCAGGAATGGTAAATTTCATAGTTGGTCTTTTCTGCATAGAAAATTTTTCATTCGATGCTGTTTCATTAAGAAAATTTGAAAGTATTGTGGGAAGGATAAATGATATTGAAAAGATAAATATAAAAGAAAAGATGATTGTTGAATTTAAAGACGGAAGGATAAAAGAAATATCTTTAAAGGCATTAAAGGAAGTTGCAAGAAAATCTTGCCTTAAATGCTTATTACCTTTTTCAAATATATATGGAGATATTTCTTTAGGAGGAATTGGCTCTGAAAAAGGATATACAACTGTTGTTATAAGAAATGATTATGGGAAAAAAATTTTTGATGAAGCAGTTGATGAAGGTTATATAGAAATCTACCCAGAATGGGATAAAAAACATGAAGAAAAAATAAAAAAAATTATTGAGGAATGGACAATTAGAAAAGAAAAAAAGGATTTTCCATGAATATCCAAACTCTTCTTTTTCCATTAGGATTGCTTCCATCTATAGCTATCCTGTATATATTAGTAAGAAATTATGAAGGAAAATTTATGGAAAAAAATATATTTATTCTATTTGTAGCTGGTTTTATTTTTGGCATATTTTTATATTTAATTGAAAAATTTACTTTTTTTGAAAAATCGCTTAATCTTTTAATTTATTCTTTTCTATTTTCTCTTGTTGAACAGCTTTCGAAATTTGCCATCCTCAATCTTAAGAGATTTTATGATAAAGCATTAACAATTTATGGCGCCAGCTTTGGGCTTGGTTTTTCCTCCATTTTTGCTGCTTTTTTTGTTATTGAAATTGTGGTAGGAATTGAAACAATTTTTTTCATAATTCTTGTAATATCTGTTATCCTATATCATTGCAACGGTGGCATAATGATAGCTCTTGGAATAAGCAGAAAGGAGAAATTAAAATATTTTATAATTTCGTTTTTGATGGGCGTGATTATATGGGCTATTGTGATTTTGTTCTCCAATTATACTCTTTTTTCAATATTATCATTTGCTTTATCAATTTCTATCTTTATTTTGCTTTATAAAAAATATCTTCCATTTGAAATGCTTACAAGAAGAGAAATTTTATCTAAAAAATCTTAACCTATATGAGAAATATTTCCAGCTTCTTGATTCTGAAAAAGTATAGTAAATCAATGAACTTATACCTATTAATAGAGATATTGAGCCATATATAAATACGCTCGCCATCCCTGCGCCAGCCAGCTCGTCCATACTATTAATATACTGAATTTTTTTAACAAAAAATGCCCAATAAATAGATACAATAAGTGCAGAGATTGAAAGAATGGAAAGCATATACCATATTATCCCTTTTTTCTTATTTCTTTCATAATAAATGGTTATAGCAGTAATCATGAGCCACCATCCTATGCCTATTATTATAATTGTTTTTATTGGAAAAAATATTCCTAAATTTGGATAATCAAAAAGAAGGAGTAGATAATTTATTATATTCAGAAATATAAAAATTGCAACCGATATCATCGATGAAAATATCGCCCACTCTTCCCATCTTTCCATAAATTGCTATAAGGATGAATTTATAATGTTTTTCAAAATTAATTTAAAAAAGATTTATAAAGAATAAATTTATTAAATTCATGAGAAAAATAACATCAATTTTAATACTATCCCTCTTTATCTTGCCAACATGCTTTGCTAAGAATAGCGTTGATATTGAAATTTTCAATGTGTTCAATGAAAAAGTTAAGGAAATGAAAGTTTCTTATGAAGATGCAGAGAGAATTGAGAAAGGAGATTTAACTCCATTGAAAATAAAGAAAGATTTTGGTTTTTCAAATTATATAATAAGTGTTGGAGGAGGCAAGGTATTTATACCATTTTCCAAGGAAAGAAGTTTTTTTAGGTTGCTTTTAAGACCAATTTTATTCCATTATTCTAAAGGATTTACAATTACAAAATTTGGAGCAAACTATTTATGGAAGGGGAAATGCATTGATGATTATGGTTTAATGCTTGGAAATCAATTTGGATTTATGCTCGGCTTTTTTGGCTTGCATATAAAGATAGCATGGAAATTAAAAGAAGACACTCATTTATTTATTGGCTCATCTATTCTTTTTATAGGATATGATAAAATTGGCTAATCAATTGCTTTCCTTGCAAATGTCATAAAACCAGTATGTAAAATTCCACTTGGCTCAGGATGAGTATACCCTCCTATACTTTTCCATTTCCTTTGAATGTTTTCTATTGTTGAATAAATAAGGAAACCATTTTTTCTAATTTCATTCAAGCAAGAAATTTGCCCTTCTATATGTGGGGAATAAACAACAAGCCATCCTCCTGGCTTAAGAGCTTTCTTTGCTTTTCCTACAATTTCATGAGAATTCTTCATATCAAGAGTAATTAAATCAAGATTTCTTTCCCTAAAATTTTTTATATCCTCATTTTTTATTTTAACTATTTTCTCCATTCCACAAAATTCAATATTTCTTTTAGCAATTTCATAAAATTCTTTCCTTTTCTCGTAAGTATATACCTTTCCTTTTTTTCCAACAATATTTCCAAGAAATATAGCAAGGAAACCTGAGCCTGAGCCGCCGTCAACGCATCTCCATCCATATGAAATGCCTGTTATTGCAACAATTTGACAAGCATCTTTTGGAAGCACAACTTGCGAGCCGCGCCTGCATTTTGTGAGTAAATCAATTACATTTGGCTTAATTGCGATAAATTTAGCCATGGGGGTTTTAACAATATCTCCTTCTTTTATTTTTCTTGCATCTATTTTTCCATATTTTGTATTTTTTATATTTCCTTTCTCAATTAACAAAGCATCCTCGCTATTGATCAGCAATATATATTCTCGCATATTTTTCAGCCTCTTCTATACATTTAAATATTTCTTTTTTACTTATTTTATAAGGATAATTATATATTTTTTTAACCCTATCATTGTAAAAAGGGCGATTGCAATCAGGGCAGCCAGAAGTATAGAAGGCATTTTTTGGCAGACTGTTTAACTCAATTAACGATATTTTTTCTCCATTAAAATAAATTTTTCCCGCATTTTTCTCTATTGCATAAAGGGCAAGTTGAATAGCTCTATATCTCTCCAAGCTCACAACTGTTTCATTTCCTTTTGAATAGGGAAATAGAGCAACTTTTATTTTCATTCTTGAAATTTTTCTCATCAAATCAACTGCTTCTTTATCCTTCTCTCCAAGCCCAACAATAAGATGGCATGTTGATTTTCCAAATATTTTTCTTGCAATTTTCAATGCCTTCATATATTCATTCCATGATGGCACATTTTTTTTAAATTTCTTAAAAATTTCCTCATTGAAGCAATCTAATCCTATTCCAACTCTTTCAACACCATTCTCTTTCAAAATATTCATTTTTTCTTCTCCAATTGCATTAATTGAAACAGAGATTGAAATGCCAAAATTATTGAATTCCTTTAAAATATATAGTAAATCCTTCCAGTATTTTTCCCCATATATTGTCTGAATGCATATTCTTTTTGCTTTTTTCCTCATTTTTTTCTTTAAAAAATTAAAATTATAAGTTTGCCAGTACATTCTTCCAAGCCATCCATTTTTCTGATTACAATATAAACAATTTCCCTCGCATAATCCATCCATTAAAAAATAAAGAGTTTTTTGAGGAGCATCAATTTTTAATTTTTTTAGCCCTAAGAAATTTGCGGTTGCTGGTGATAATCTAATATTCATCATATCCTCCTTTGCCAATCATTGGAACAAAAGCACAGCCTCCTAAATTCTTTTTAACAATCTTACTATTTTTTTTAACAAGCCATAGCTCTCCATAAACTTTTCCAACAGGTATTATCATTCTTCCTTTTTCCGCCAGCTGATCAATCAATTCCTGCCTTATTGAAGGTGCAGAGCATGTCACATATATATGAGTATATGGAGCATATTCAGGCAACCCCAAAGAGCCGTCTCTACAAAATACTCTTATATTCTCCAGTCCAAGTTTTTTAAAATTTTCCTTAGCAATTTCAGCAAGTTCCTTTATTCTTTCAACAGTATATACAATTCCTTTTTTTGCTATTCTCGCCGCCAATGCCGCATTATAGCCGGTTCCAGTACCTATTTCAAGTATTTTGCTATCTTCCTTTATTTTTAGATTTTCAAGAATTATTGCCACCATATGTGGAGCGGAAATTGTTTGCCCATATCCAATATATAGAGGAGTATCTACATATGCCTCATTTTTCTCATTTTCAGAAACAAAAATTTCTCTGGGTATCTCTCTCATTGCTTCTATAACTTTCTTGCTTTTCAGATATCCTTCCTTTATAAGTTTATTTATTAATTTTTCTTTATCCACAATAAAATATGCAGGAATTAAATAAAACTATTTACCTCTTTTTTCACCCCATATTATTTTATGAATTTGAATAGATAAGCGAGTGTCGATCTCATCTTCTAAAATCCATTCAGCAAGCTCTTTGCATTTTTTCCATACAGGTTGCATTATTATGCTACATTTTATAATATTGCTTCCTATAATATATTTTGCAAATTCATAATCATCCCTATCTGCTATTATGAATTTTAATTCATCTCTTTCCCTTAAAATTTTGAGATTATCTTTCAGCATAAATTTTTCAAAGCCACTAGATGGCAATTTATAGTCCATTTTTATTATAACATCTCTCTCTGCTAAATTTCTTATACTTATTGAGCCATTTGTTTCAACACTTACATAATATCCTAAGCTTATTAACTTATCAATCAAATAATAAACTTCATCCTGCAGAAGGGGTTCGCCACCTGTTATACAAACTCTTTTACAATTCCATTTCTTAATTTTTTCTAATATTTTTTCCGCATTCATTTCCTCTCCTTCAAAATATGCATATTTTGTATCGCACCATTTGCACCTCAAATTACAACCTGTAAGGCGAATAAATATGGTCCGCAAGCCAGCGTCGCCTCCTTCGCCCTGTATGGAATAAAAAATTTCATTTACTCTCATATTCAATCGGGTCTTCTATGCCAGCTTCCATAAATCCTTTTAATCTTATCTTGCATGAAGGGCATTTTCCACAAGCTTTTTTTCCTCCTTTATAGCAGCTCCAAGTTTTTTCAAAAGGCACGCCAAGCTCAGCTCCTTTCTTAATAATTTCTCCTTTTGTTAAATATAATATTGGTGTTTCTATTTTTATCTCTTTTCCTTCGATGCTTCTTTTTGTGGCTAAATTTGCCATACTTTGAAATGCTTTTATATACTCTTCCCTACAATCTGGATATCCAGAATAATCAACTGCATTTGCTCCTATAAAAATTGCATCAGCATCAATAACTTCTGCATATGCAAGAGCATAAGAGAGAAAGATTGTATTTCTTGCTGGAACATAGGTAGGAGGAATTCCTTCATATTCCTCTGGAATTTCAATATTATCTGTTAAAGCACTTCCTCCAATTTGCCTTAAATCTGCTTTTATTAACTTATGTTTGGCATTAAGCCATTTTGCAATTTCTTCAGCACATCTTATTTCCTTTTTATGCCTTTGCCCATAGTCAAATGTAAGAGTATAAACTTCATATCCTCTACTTTTTGCAATTGCTGAAGTAACAGAACTATCAATTCCTCCTGATAGTAAGCAAACTACTTTTCCCATTTTGCCCATGCTCCCTGCCCATATCCTTCATCAACTCCAATTTCTATCCTTTTAATATTTTCTTTATCTATCAATTTGAGAAATTCATGGAGTATATAGGTTGCCAGATTTTCAGCTGATGATGAAAAAATAGGAAGAAAGGCACAATCTTCTTCTGGAAAAATATATCTCTTATTCTTATATCTTATTTCAATTTCCTTCCCCTTCTTTATTTCAAGCAATCCTTCCGAAGAAATTATTATTTTATGGTCTATCTTGCTTATAATTTCCCTTATTTTTTCCTTTACAATTCTAAAATCAATTAATATACCTGAAGATATTTCTCCTTCCATAGCAACATGCACCGCATAAGTGTGCCCATGCAAGCGGGAGCAATTTGAATAATCTGGCAAGAAATGAGCTGACGAAAACATTAACCCGCTTTTCCATCCATCAATACAGATTTTCATAAAATTTTATATCTATTGAATATAAATATCTTCGCTTCATGGATGCTTTGTTGAATAAATCATAAAATTTTTTTATTTTCTTGCATAATTCCTCTCATGGGATAAAAATGCGAGAAAGAAATTGGAAGGAATATAATGAATAGTTGGTAAGAAGAGGAGAATTTTACATATCTCTAGATTTTATGGAAACATGGGATGAGGAACTAGAGGAAATGAATTACAAAAAGAGAGGAAGACCCTTTCATGACATTTCTTGCCTTTGTTCATGTCGCTTTTCTTCCATTTCGTCAGATGGAAGGATTTTTAA
>JAWAYL010000006.1:0-40602 GCA_038818725.1 Thermoplasmatota archaeon
ACAACAGCATAGAAAATTTCTTCTATTTTTTCTGGCAAAAGAGTTCCTCGGATTAAATCCCAGGTTTTCTGCAATTTCTTTATTTATAGTTATCAATCTATATCCTTTTTTAATTGATTTTATTCCTTTTAGCTTCATAAATATTACAAATTTTATCCTTGCATACACTGATTTCTTTATTCTTTCAAGTCTTGGAAACATTTGCTTTAGTGTTTGATCTAAGAAACTTAGTTCCAAATGAGAAAGAAATTCAGATGCTGGTGGGCTATAGCATTTTCCTATCTCTTTTTCCAGAAAATTTCGCAACAAAGCATCTAAAAATTAGTTAGATTTTTATATTAGAAAGGCTAATCTTTATCAGCCCGAAAGTATCTCAAAAAGTGAAAGTAGCACCATCTTCCGCTATTATTTTTAGTAAGTTTTTGTAAGCTTTTTGCAAATAGCTTATAACTCATCCTTCACCGTTCAGAAACACTTTTACAAGCGAATTTTGCGACCACCAACAAGCGATTAATTAAAAAATATACAATGTATTAACTTCATGATAGAAAAAAACAAAATTGAAGAAATTTTAGAAGAATATGATGAAAAAAATATAAGCATATCAGCAATAGCATCACATTCTGCTTTAGATGTTTTTGATGGAGCAAAAGAAGAAAATTTTAGAACAATAGCAGTTTGCCAAAAAGGAAGAGAAAAAACATATGCCATCTATTTTAAGAGAAGAAAAGTTTGGAGTGAGGAAATTGGATTTATAGATGAGGTAATTAATCTTGAAAAATTTAGTAATATAATAAAGGAAGATAATCAAAAAAAACTGAGAAATGAAAATGCTATTTTTATTCCAAATAGGTCATTTACTTCTTATTGTAAAATTGATGAAATTGAAAATAATTTTTTTGTTCCTATTTTTGGCTCAAGAAAAATTTTAAGGATAGAAGAAAGGGAAGAAGAAAAAAACTATTACTGGCTTCTTGAAAAAGCTGGTTTGCAATATCCAGAAAAAATTGATGATGCGAGAGATATAGATGAACTATGCATAGTAAAATTACATCATGCAGTAAAAAAATTGGAAAGAGGTTTTTTCACTTGCTCTTCTTACAAAGAATATTTAGAAAAATCTGAAAATCTTATAAAGCAAGGGATTATAACTAAGGAAGATTTAGAAAAAGCAAGAATAGAGAGATATATAATAGGGCCGGTATTTAATCTCGATTTCTTTTATTCTCCAATACTTGAGCAAATTGAATTGCTTGGCATAGACTGGCGTTTTGAAACAAGCCTTGATGGGCATGTGCGCTTGCCCGCCGAACAACAGCTCAGCCTGCCAGAAAAGCAAAGGATACCTGAATATACTGTATGCGGGCATAATAGCGCAACTCTTCGCGAATCCTTGCTTGAAAAAGCTTTTGAGCTCGGAGAAAAATTTGTTTCAGCATGCAAAAAATATTATGGAGGAATAATAGGTCCTTTCTGTTTGCAGACATGCGTTGACAAGGATTTAAATTTTTATATATATGATGTAGCTCCTCGCATTGGTGGAGGGACAAATATTCATATGGCAATAGGTCATCCTTATGGCAACTCTTTATGGCGAAAGAATATGTCAACAGGGCGTAGAATAGCAATAGAAATTAAAATGGCTATTGAAAATAATAAGCTAAAAAAAATAGTTACATAACTATATTATATTTATCAACTGCACTTCAGGGATAGTAATTTCTTTTTTATTCCCCGCATTATCATATGCTATAGCTGTTATATTATAAATCCCTATACCTCTCCCTATTTCCCATTCATAAGGAGGTTCATATTTTTCAATTGCAAGATTTTCACCCCTATAAAACTCAACTTTTTTTACTCCAGATGTGCTATCGTTTGAATCAACAATTATTTTAAAATCACCTATTATCATTGTATCATGAGGAATTCTTGGCGTTAAAATTTTTTTTCCTCTGAAATAAATATATCCTTCTTCAAAATTTTCAAAAGCAATTTCTGGCCCTGTTTTATCTATTTTTATCATTATACTTCCTTTTGCTTCATTATTTTTTCCATCAATAGCAACATATTCAACCAAATAGTAGCCATCCTGAGAAATTGCATAAGGAATTCCAACATAATCACGCCATTGTTCGCCATTTATTCTATACTTTACTTCTTTTATACCACTTTCATTATCATATGCAATTATGGAAAATTTTATATCACTTATATACCATCCTCCTTCACCCGCTTTTCCATCGATTTTTATCTCTACTATAGGAGGATTTTTTTCTCCTATACAACCACTCAGAAACAAAAGAATAATTAAAGGAATAAAAACCAGCTTTTTCATTGCCACCATTCCCCATTAAATTTTTCAAGACTTAAATTTCCCCAGTCATTGTAATCATTTTTTCCATGACTTCCATCTGAATAATCAACTAGTTTAAAAACATATCTGTAATTCATGCAACTTTTATAATTCCCATACTCCCAATATTCTTTTTTCCATGGAAAGCGAGTATTTTCATTATCTATACCCTCAAACTCAAATAGCCCAAGCGTATGTCCAAGCTCATGCATATAAACGCTTGCCATTGCAGTTATATAATTGCTTCCTTGCAGTGCTATAGCCCACATCCAATTTCTTACATATTGCTCCCCAACACAATGGCTATCAACATAAAACATCCTCCCGCCCGCAGGGCGCCCCTGCCAGCCCATCTGGCATATTATTAAGCTGTAATGAAATACACCTCTTCTCCAATTATTTGGATCACCGTTAAGGAAATACTTCCAGCGAGCAGAAATAAGCTCTTCTCCATACATTTTTTCATCAAAAGGAATTAAATCGCCTCCTCCCCCCATTGAGCCATCATCGAAATGCACTGTTATATTATGCTTTGCAAATGCATTGCATATCATTTGCATGCTTTCCTTTGGCAACATATAATCTTTTTGCCATGAATGTTTTGCTTTCATTCCATCTACTTCTATAAAAATATCTTTTGCGAATGGGTCAGAAAGCCACTGGCTTGTTAAATATTCCTCATAATTTGTAAGACCATCCCTATCTGGATCAAGAATTTTATGTTCATCCTTTACAAGAGGGTTGTACCCATATTTATCCTCCCAGTCACATGGTATTCCATCTCCATCTAGGTCAACATTTCCATAGCTTCTGTTTTCATCCAGCCCATATTTTCTTTTTTCATATTTTGTAATTCTATCTCCGGTTTCATCCCATAAAAATATATCAAACCATATTTCATAATCTTCTTCATCATATTTTCCATCTTCATAGCCAGATGCATGTCCATAACCATTTGTGTCATTAAGAAAGTCATCTCCTTCCCATTCACCACTCTCAATATCAAACACCAAATTCAAAGATTTTCCATATAAATAATCTCCTTCATTTTTTGATATATCAAGTGGTTTATCAACTATTCCTCTTTTCCATAGCTGTATTTGAATTGGTATTTTGTTGCTCCTATTTACAATTTTCCATGCCATTGGCCATTCAAAGTATATATCCATTCCTTCAAAATATTCTTCCCAAAAAACAGAATTTTCTCCATCTATATATATTTTGAAATAAATTTTATTATTTTCCATATTAAGACTTCTTACTCTTTTTATAAGCACAACAACGGCATTATCATCCACACCAATGTTTTTAAAGAAGCTTTTTATAGAAGAGATCGATGAAATATCTTTACTATTATTCGCGACTATGGATGGCAAAATAAGAATAAAGCACACCGCAAGCGCCTTCTTGTTCATGTGATGAAAATATTTAATTATATAAGAATTTAACCCGCCTTTGTTTTAAAATTTAGAAAAGATTAAATATAGAATTTTTTTTCTAAACGGGGACTGGGAGCATTAAGGAGAAAAATGAGATAATTGAAAACCTTCCTGCAGGCATAATTTACATCGATAGAAGTGGAAGAATCGTATATAAAAATAAATTTTTTTCAAATATCGAACAAAAAGAAATAGTCAAATTTATAAAAAATGAGAATAGAATTTGCAAAATCGACAAAAAATATTTCTCAGTAAAAAAGATTGATGGGGGAAATGGTAAAATATTACTTATCGAAGATGTAACTGAAAAGGTAATGGCTGAAAATGCATTAAAAAATTCTGAAAAAACATTCAGAACAATATGTGAAAATTCTTTGGTAGGCATCATAATACTAAAAAATAAAAAACCTGTTTATATTAATAAAAAATTTTCTGAAATTATAGGATATAAAAGAGGAAAAATAGAAAAAATTTTCTTTGATTTAATTCACAAAGATGATATTAAAAAATTCTGGAAAGTTATTAAGGACGGGATAAGCATTATAAGATTTTTTGATAAAAATAATAAGATAAGATGGATTGAGATGTGCTGTTGCGAAATAGATTATAATGGGAAGGCATATCTTTTAAATGCAATAGATATTACAAAGAAAAAAGAAATGGAAATAAAATTAAAGGAGGCAAATGAAAAAATGAGGAAAACTCTTGAAAAAGAGAAGAAATTTTTAGAAGAAATTTCCCACTACTTCTTTAATCCTCTTTGTATTGCAAAAGGTTATCTCGATCTTTCTATTCCATTTGTTGAAGAATCCTTGAGAAGAAAACTCGAAATAACCAAAGATGCAATAATAAGAGTGGAAAATGTTGTAAAACATATCGTTATGGAAGGAAAGATATATGAATAAAAAATTTTTAATAAAAAATCTGTTTATGGAAGGTGGAAGAAATAAAAACATTTGAACTAGAAGAAAAAAAGAAAGAACTTAAGAAAAAGCTGGAGGAAGCAAAAAATTCAAGAGATATTTTAAATAAGAAGCTCAGCGAGTTAAGAAGAAGAAAGGATTATTTAAAAGAAGAATTAATTAAAAAAAAGAGAGAGGCGTCAATGCATAGAAAAAGAAGAAATGAAATAAATGAAGAAGTTGCAATAGCTAAAAAAAAGAGAGAGGAATTAAACAGAAAATATGAAGAAATAAGAAAAAAGCTAGGGGAAATTGAGAAAAAATGTTTTACTGACGGAATTACATTAGAAAACCTTTACAAAAAAAGAGAGGCTCTTGAATTCAAGCAAATGACCAGGCAGTTAAAAAGAAAAGAAGAAGAGGAAATTATTGAAAAACTTACATCTATAAATAAAGAAATAAGGGAGAGAGAGAACATTCTCAAAAATAATCAAGAATTTAAAAAATATTTAGAAATGGAAAAGGAATTAAAAGAAGAGAGCGATAAGGAGCATGAAAAGGTGAGGGAGCTGGCCGGCAGGGCGCAAGAGGAGCATGAAAAAATGCTTGATTGTCTTAATAAAGCAAGAGAAATATTGAAAGAAATAAAAAAAATTGAAGAAGAGTATATAATAACAAAAATAAATGCGGATAAAGCCCATAATGAATTTATTATGTATCTTAACTCTATAAAAGAAATAGAAAGGTTAATGGAGAGCAAAAAAGAAGGAGAAAAGAAGAGGAAGATAGAGAAAGAAAAAGATGCTTTAATGAAAAAAGCTGAAGAACTCTATGATAAATTCAAGAAGGGAGAGAAGCTCTCAACAGAAGATTTATTACTTCTGCAAAGAGCTGGACTAATATAATTATCTCTCCCATGGCTTTTTTTCGCAAAAATATTCACTCCAGAAATCTACAAATTTTGATAAATTTCTAAAATCACATATTTTTATTTCTTCCTTTATCTCATTTATATTTTTTCCAAGATTAATCTCATATAAAAAATCTTTAAGAAGGGAAATTGCATCTGTATATTTTCTTTTTATCTTTACAAAAATTCTTCCTTTCATTTCAAAAGGTTCTCCTAATAAAAGATGACTTTTTTTCCATTTTTCAATAAAAGTTTTAACATGCTCTTCTTCTTTAAGTGGAGGACCAACATGCAATTTTATCTCATCTATAATAATTTTTTTTAATTTTACTGCAACAAAAACTTCATCATTTGCAAACCACACTCTATCAACAACTTCAAAATCATAACTTTTTAGTAGATTTTCTATACTTTTTGCCGCTTTTTTAAGCTGTGGGTAAAGAATATCATCAACAATTTCTGGTTTTTTAAAACATATTCCAACAAAATTTTTTATCTTCTCCTCCACTTCTTTTCTATTAAGTAGCTTTACAGGATTTGGAAAAAAGAATTCAATTTTTGGTTTTTTCAGAAACTCTTCAGCTGCTTCAATAAAAAATTTCAGCTTCTCTGTTGAAAGGGCAGCCGCCACATTCCTTGACGCATCAACGGGATCAATCACATACGGCTTAATATTTTTAGCATTTTTCAATACTTCCAAAAAGCTACCATACTTAAGAATAAGAAGTTCTACAAGATAACCTGAAAAACCTTCTATTTTTGCCTCTGCACCATAGCAACCTATACCCTTCAAAAATTGCTTAAATAGTCTAACTTCATTTTTCATTTCTTCTTTTAAATTTTTTTTAATATATTCTGTATGGAAGGGTGTTCTATCAACAGCACTCATTTTTTTATCAGGAGTTTTTATCCTATAACAAGGAACTATATCTACTATATAGCCTTTATAAAATCCTCTTATATAAGGATGCTCTGCATACTGAATTTTCCATTCCTCAAGAATTTTTTTACCCATAGAAATAACTATTTTTTGCATTTCTTCTTTCTTATAATATGTTGGAAAAAGTATAAAAAAATCTATATCAAGAGCATTTTTCAGATATGTATCCTTTGCAACAGAGCCAACAAGCATTGCTTCCGCATCTTCTGGCTTTATCTTTTCTATTAAATCTTTTATTTCTTTTACTACGCTTTCAATTTCTTTTTTTTCTTCTTCATTTGGTGATATTTTTTTTAAAACTTCTTCCAATATTTTCATAATTTTATCTCTCCTATATCTATGTATGTTGGTCCTTCTGGCTTCAGTATGCTCTGCTTTAATTTTATTGATTCGCAATTTATTTCTCCAAAATATTTATCCTTATTTTCCTCAATAACTCTTAAAATTTTTTCCTTATTTTCTCCACTTTTCATTCTAGCTATTGTTATATGGGGTTTATAAGAAGCTTCTCTTTTTATTCCATATTCTACAAGTTTTTCATCAATATAGTTTGCCATTTTTAAAGTTTCCCCATTATCATGAAATCCAAGCCATATCACCTTTATATTTTTAAAATCTGGAAAACACCCTAATCCAGCTATTTTTGCTTTAAAAGGTTTTATATCTTTAACTGCCTCACTCATAACTTTTTTTATACTATCTTTCAATCCCTCGTCTATTTCTCCAAGAAATTTTATTGTTAGATGCATATTATCCGGCTCAACAAATTTAAGCCTAGCATTTGTTGCTTCTAACTTTTCAAAAATTTTTTTAATTTCCTCATTAAATTTAACATCTATTGCAATAAATGCTCTCATCATGTTAATATCTTTCCCAATATATCTTTTTTACCAAAGGCACTGAATGTTTCATATCTTGAGACAATTTTTGCAGAGCCCTCCATTATTTGCCTGAAAAAATTTAAATTTATATTCAGATTATCAAAAAATGAGAAAAGTCATAATGCTATTAGTTGCGATATCAATTTCATTGCTTTTATCTATTTTTATTGGAAAGCAGGCGATTGCAATTTTCTTAATAATTCTTGGAATATGGCTTGCTTTTTTAGGATCAAAAGAAAATAGCAAAAGTAAAGTTTTCTGGGGCGGGATTTTAGTTTCGATATCAATTTCATATGCTATATTTTTAAATATAAAAATTAAATGGCAGATACTTGTAGTTATCTTTATTGGAGGTATAATTGCAACGTTGCTTATTATTAACTCAATGAAGATGGAAAAAATTAAAAAATAGTAATATATTGCGAATATGCCAACAATAATTGAGAAAATTTTTCAGAATCATACGAAAGATAAAATAGAAGTTGGTGAAACAGTATGGCTTGATATTGACCTAAGAACCGCACGCGACTTTGCTGGAGCAAATGTTGTAAAAAATTTAATTGAAAACTATACGGGAGATTATATAAATGATGCCTCAAAAACATTTTTTACTTTCGATTGCAATGCTCCAGCAAATACAATTGAATATGCAACAAATCAACAGATATGCAGAAAATTTGCGAGAGAAAATGGAATAAAAATTTATGATGTTGATAGTGGCATAGGAAGTCATGTCGTAATTGAGGAAGGGCTTGCATATCCTGGAATAACAGCGGTTAGCACGGATAGTCACTTTAATCTCTTGGGAGCAATAGGAGCATTTGGACAGGGAATGGGGGATGTAGATATCGCTTTTGCTTTCAAAACAGGAAAAATATGGTTTGAGGTGCCACCTACAATAAAAGTAAATTTTCTTGGTATGCCATCTGATGCATGGAGTGCGAAAGATTTAGCCCTTCTATGCGTAAAAGAGTTGAAAAGAGTTGCTCTAGGAAAAGCAATAGAATTTTATGGTGAAATAATTAACTCACTCTCTCTTGATGGAAGAATAACTCTTTCTTCAATGGTTACTGAGATGGGAGGTATAGCTGGATTTATTACTCCCGATGAAAAGATAATAAGATTTTGTGAAAAGATCTCTGGAAAAAAAATAAAACCCATATTTGCTGAAGATGCAAATTATGAAATGGAAATAGATATAGATGTAACCAATCTTGAGCCACTGGTTGCTTTGCCACCTTCCCCAAGCAATGTTAAGAGGGTTAGGGATGTTAAAGATATAAAAGTTGATAGTGTTTTTGTTGGTTCATGCACAAACGGAAGAATGGATGATATGCTTTCTGCGTGGAAAATAATAAAGGGAAAAAAGATAAATGATGATGTAAAAATGATGGTTGTGCCAGCAACTAGGAAAATATGGAAGGAAATGCTTGATAGAAACATGATAAAAGATTTCTTTGAAGCAGGAGCGATAGTAAGTCATGCATGCTGTGCAGGCTGTGCCTCAGGTCAGATAGGAATGACTGGCATTGATGAAAACCAAGTATCGACATCGAATAGGAATTTTAAAGGCAAGCAAGGCGCTGGCAATACATATCTTGCATCGCCCGAAACTGCGGCTGCGAGCGCTTTGACAGGATATATTACAAGAGGTGATGAAATATGAAAATATCTGGAAGAGTTTGGAAGATAGAAAGAGAAGGAAAATTGATTGATGATATAGATACAGATATGATTTATCATAACAAGTATTTATACATAACAGATAAAAGAGAGATGGGTAAGTATGCCTTCAGCAATTTGGAAGGATGGGAAGATTTTCCAAAAAAAGCCAGGAAGGGAGATATAATTTTTGCTGGAGAAAATTTTGGATGCGGCTCATCTCGCCAGCATGCGGTTGATTGCTTTATTCAGATTGGCATAAATGCAATTGTTGCAAAATCTTTTGGAGCAATATATAAGAGAAATGCAATAAATAGCGGGCTTGCAATACTTGAATGCAAAGATATAGATAAGATTGATATAAAGAGTGGGGAGGAGATAGAAATAGATCTCTTGAATGGAGAAATAATAAAAAATGGAAAAATTTTAATGAAAACAAAACCAATGAGCACCATTCAATATGCTATTTATAAGGCAGGAAATCTTTTTGAATACGCAAAATCAATTTAGTGAGCACATTCTACTACTTCATGAATTATTTCCTGCAAACCATTTCTTAGTCTATTAGCTAATTCCATGAGAAGCATTTCTTCAAGGATTTCTTTATTTACTATTTCCATTTTAATCCCCTCCCACGGGTAAAATGTAAAACAAAAAGGTATATAATATATTTTCTAAAAATTTTGGTTGATAGCGTGCTTCCCCAGCATATCAAGATGAGAGAAAAGAGTATTAAAGCATGAGAAGAAAGCATATTTTTGCGTTTTTATTTCTATAATCCCTACTACATATGGAATTGATGATAAAATTTAAAAAAATTTAGTGTGCTTTACAAATTAAAGCACAGAACTATTTTTTGACAACCCCCCTCTGGAAAAAACATTTATATATTATATTAAAATATTTATGTGGAGGAAATAATAAGGTTGCTCGATGAATATATCGCTTTCATCCTTGATGAAATGGGTAATTTTGAGTTTGTAAACAACCTAACCAAGGATTTTATTGGAAAAAGTTTTGTAAGCATATTTGAGGGCGATGAGAGGCGCAAGGCGGCAAAAATTTTTTATGAAGCAAAAAAGAGTGGAAAAAGTGAGGGAAGGCTTGTTTTAAAAATAGGCGATGAAATAAAGACAATTTATTTAAAAATTATAAAGCACGAAAATAAATTTTACTCAATAGCCAAGGAATTAAAAAAAGAAAAATCATCTTTTGTAACAGATTTTTTAGGAAATGTTATTCAAACAAGTGAGGAATGGAGAGAGTTAAGAGAAAAAAATATATATGATATTGTTGAGGAAAAAGACAAGCTAACAGAAATTTTGTCAATTGCTATAGAAAAAGGAGAATATGAAGGCAAAATATCAATAAATGAGAAAATTGCAAAAGTTATAATAAGGGCAACTGATGTTTTTGAATTTTTTATCGAAGAAGACGTATACAAAATTTTTGAAAATATTCTGAGAAGTAAAAATGTTAATGAAATATTTGATGAGGCTTGTAAATTTCTCGAAAAATTAAATCTTCCTTTTTATATAAAATTGATAGATAGAGAAAAAGGAAAAATTGGAGAAGAGTTTCAAAAATTTTCAATATATAAGGGAAATGAAATTGCGGGTTTTATTTCAATTCCTTCTTACGATAAAGAAAAAATTGAAAAAGTAGAATTTTTAAGAATAGTTATTTCAAATGCTCTTGAAAATATTGATAATGTTCGCCATATACTCGATGAGTTTGCGATATATAAAATTGATAAAGACGGAAACATAATATATGTAAATAATTGCTTTGAAAAACTATCTGGCTATAATTTTGAAGAATTAAAAGGAAAAAACATATCCGATTTTTCTGAAAATAGGGAAAAATTTTTTGAAGAATTAAGTAAGGGGAAAATTGATAAATTTTTAACGAGATGGAAAGGAAAAAACAAGGAATTTATTGCAATGGAAAAAGCATGGACTTTAGATGGAGAGATAATATCAATTGTAAATGATGTAACTTCAGAAAAAGAAAGAGAGAAAGAAGCGGAATTTTATAACTCGCTTTTAAGGCATGATATTTATAATAAAAATGAAATTGCTATTGGCTATCTTGGCCTGCTTGAAAAAGCAAATATAACAAAAAAACAGGAATTACTTATCAAAAAAATAAAGGAGGCGCTCCATGATATAAACAGGCTTGTCAGCAATGTAAAAAAGGCTGAGGAAATAAGAAAAATAAAAAAAGAAATACACCCAGTAAAAGTAAAGGAAATAATAGAGGAGGAATGCTCTCACTATGAAGAAAAATTGAAAGAAAAGGGAATAAAAATATCATGTAGAATAAATGATGTTTTAATACTTGCAAATGATTTTTTAAGAGATATTTTCTCAAATTTAATAGATAACTCAATCCAGCACGCAAACTGCAAAAATATAGAAATATATGGTGAAAGGGAGGGAAACTTTTACAAAATTTATTTCACAGATGATGGAAAGGGCATCTCACAGGAAGATTTAGGCAAAATCTTCGAAGAAGGCTGGAAGAAGGGCGGGGGCGGGAGTGGCATGGGGCTTTATATTGTAAAAAAAATAATGGAGCAATATGATGGGAAGATAGAATTAGAAAGCGATGTTGGCAAGGGAGTTAAATTTACCCTTTATTTCCATCTTCCAAAAACAAAGGAAAAAGCAGAAATGCTAAGGATTAGGTTTTAGGTTTCTAAAAATTTCTTCGCTATCTTCTACAATAAATTTTGGATATGTTTTTGGGCTTATTCTGCATTTAAATTCTGTTGTATAGGTAGTGTGATCTCTGCTCAAAATTCCTGATATCTTGAATTCCGCCTCTTTTCCTTGATAATTTATTTCCCCATCAGTTACCTCTAAAATAACTCCTTCACCTTCTATTTTTCCTGATGGCATCATTACAAGTTCCAGGTTAAAAATGCATTCCCCTATTCTTTTTTCATTTTCAAATACGTCCCCTATTCCTATGTATAATCCAAGCATGTCTTTTTTTTCCATATATGCGAATTTATTTCCTATATAAAAATTCTATTCTTGCTATACCAATATAATGGGTATGGAATTGCTATAATCCAGAATAGAATTGCTCCTAAGATGCTGAGAATTTTTTCAAAATTTGTAAAAATGTAGGCAAAATAAATTAAGGACAAAATAGGGAAAATTAAAAGAATATAGGAAAAAAATATTATATCTATTTTATTCATGGTCCTATGTGCATCATTTCATGAACTTCGTCATACAATTCAAAATTATAAGCTATTTCGAGTTCGCTTTTTAAAAGATAATAGTGACTTTCTTCCATGCTGGAAAGATATCTTGCAATTGCTTTCTCTTCTTCCTTGCTAAGATTTTTCTCCATTTTTTTATAGTAATCAGAGGAAATTTTTTCTGCTTCCATTGCTTTTTTTATCATATCAGATAACTGCATATTTTCTTTTATTTTAAATTCTGGAAATGGTATCTCGCTTTCTTTTGGCAAATCTATACTTTCTCCTGGAAATTTTTCTCTGAAGAGTTTTTCAAGCAGGTTTCTATGCCCTACTTCTTCTTTTTCCAAAAAATTCAGTTTATCTTTTAGTAAAAATATATTTGTTAAACCTGCCATTTTTCTGTAATTTTCTGCGGCATCTATTTCTGATTTTATTGCAATCTCAAGAATTCTTTTTAAACCCGACATGATAAAAATGCTGAATTTATTATAAAAATATTTCGCATCTGACTTGTTAAAAGAAAAATCTATTGTTGTTAGAGAAAGAACGCCTATTGAAGATGTTATAGTGGCCAGATGTGGTTATAGATGGAATGATGCTAAAAATAGGAGAAACAAAATTCTGGATTAGGAAAATAATTCTATTTAGGATAAGTAGAAGTAACTGATGTTGCAAGAGCAGCTCAATCAATTCACAAAATTTTAATATTTCTTCTTATTAACAAGCTATGGAAAGAAAATGGCAGAGATGGTTTTTTTATGTAGATATAATTGTGATTGCAATTTTCGTAATTGCAACAATCTATGTTGTTAAGGATGCCTACTATGCTGGCTATTATTGGGGCAACATAGAAAAATATGAAGAATTTTTCTGGAGATTTGCAAGAGATGTTGCTTTTCAAACCGCATCAATGCTCTGGCTATTTTATCGCCTTTTCAGATGCCAGTTTTTGCTTTTAAGAAAGCCATAAATTTATTAATGCCCTCTATTTTATTTTTGGCTAAAAGCATGGAATAGGCCGGGGGGCTAGGCGTCCCCTGTAACCAGAAACCGCCTTCTGCTGGGGCTGAAGCCAGCGGGGCGGCGTAAAATGCAGATATAGATCCATTGCTGAACAATGATATCTCGTCCTCCGGGGTCAAAGGTGATGGGCTTGCAAATTGGAAGATTTGTAAAGCCCATCTTTGCTTGGAAGAATGGGTCAGGTCCGGAAGGGAGCAGCCCGGTCCAAGACTGTTGATGCTCGGAGGGGTGCGGGATTGAGGTAGGCATGGGTAAATCTTTGTCTGCATTTTGCGTCCACCTGCGGCGCTTCCGTGCTGGCTAAATGGAGAAGGAAAAAATAATTGATTTCTTTCAGAAAAACGGTTTCCTTTTGCAACAGGAGGCAGTTGAATTTATTTTGAAAAAAGGAATTGAGCCAGCTGATTGTTTGGAAAAAGTTTTGAATATGAAAGAGATGCCATTGATAATTTCAATTGATTTATTAGAAGGGCTTTTTGTTGAAAAGAGGAAAAAAGAGGAAGTGAAAGAAAATGAAGAATTCAGGATAATAAAAGAAATAGGTGAAAAAAGCAGTTGCTCTGGAAAAGTAAATGATTTTCTTTATCTTTTTAGAAATAGATTTGAAAAAATAAAGGAATTGATTAAAAAAAGACAGGAAATGAAAGGCTTTTTAAATATAAAAAGGGCTAAAAAAGTGGAAGGAGATGTTTCAATAATAGGAATTGTTCGAGATATAAGAAGTGCAAAAAATGGATTTATTTTAGAAGTTGAGGATGAAGAAGAATCAATTTCTGTTTATGTTGCTAAAGATATTTCTTCATCTATAATAAATGATGAAGTGATAGGAATTGTTGGGAAAAGAAATAAAGATTTATTTATTGCAAAAAATATTATTAGACCAGAAATTCCAATAGAAAAAAGAAATAATTTTTCAAAAGAAGAAAAGTATGTTCTCTTCATCTCAGATTTGCATATTGGAAGTAAAAGCTTTTTGGAAGAAGAATGGAAGAAATTTGTGAGATGGTTAAATGGTGAGAGTGGCACTGAGAGGCAAAGAGACGTTGCAAAAAAAATTAAATATGCAATTGTATCTGGCGATTTGGTTGAAGGTGTTGGTGTTTATCCAAAGCAAGAGAAAGATTTAGAGATAGAAGACGTATATGAACAATATAAATGCCTTTCAGAAAAACTCTCTGATTTTCCATCTGGAATTAAAATAATTTTGCAGCCCGGCAACCACGATGCGGTGCGCCCGCCCCTCCCTCAGCCCCCTCTTGAGAAAAATATAAGAGATTTCTTTAAAGGGGATAATTTTATTTTTGTGAGTAATCCTTGCTATTTAAAAATTGATAGTGCAACAATTCTATCCTATCATGGACAATCAATTCAGGATTTTGCTTCCGCTCTTCCGGGATTGAGTCAGAATAATCCAACAGAAATAATGAAGGAAATGCTTAAAAGGAGGCATCTTTCTCCAATCTATGGGGGTGTAACCCCTCTTGCACCAGAAAAGGAAGATTATTTAGTTATAGATATTGTCCCAGATATATTTGTAACAGGGCATGTTCATGTGTCTTGTATAGAGAGCTATAGAGGTGTTATTTTATTGAATGCATCCGCATGGCAAAAGCAAACAGAGTATCAAAAAACAATGAATTTGATGCCACAACCAGCAAAGCCAATAGTAATAAATCTAGCAAATTTTAAAGGAAGTGTTATTAGTTTCTAGCCACACCCCTTCATTTCCACTGGAAAGTTTATATTTTTGATTGTTATTAAAAATGTGAAAGGGATTGTGCTTTCATTAAAAGAGGATGTAGCAGAAATTATTTCCTTAGCTGAATCTCTAGATTACAAAATAGATAAAACTTTTATACAAAATAAGGAAATAGATACATCTTATTATTTAGGGAAAGGGAAAATAGAAGAGGTAAAGAATTATATAGAAGAGAATGGTATTAAGATAGTATTTGTAAATGATGCATTGAGGCCTTCTCAGTGGTATAATCTAGAAAAAATCCTTGGAGTAGAGGTATATGATAGGATAAGATTAATTGTTGAGATATTTATGAGGAGGGCAAAAAGGAAGGAGGCAAAACTCCAAGTTAGCTTAGCCAAGTTACAATATGAGAGACCATTTGTTAGGGAACTTTTTCATAGAACAAGTGAAAAAGAAAGGCCTGGTTTTTTAGGAGGTGGAGAATACGTTGTTGCAGACTATTACGAGATGATAAAAAGAAGGATTAAAAAAATAAAAAACGAGCTTAAGAAAATAGAAGAAGATAGGGGTTTAGTAAGAAAGGAGAGGAAAGAAAAAGGGTTCTATGTTGTTTCAATAACGGGATATACAAATGCTGGTAAAAGCTCTATTTTAAAAGCACTAACTGGTGAGAATGTTGAAATAGATAATAGATTATTTACCACTCTTTCAACAAAAACAAAAAAACTATCTAAATCTTTACCTATTTTATTAATAGATACTGTAGGATTTATTAAAGATTTACCTCACTGGCTGATAAATGCTTTTCATTCAACCTTAGAGGAAATTTCTTTTTCTGATCTAATTCTTCTTGTTGTAGATGCTTCTGACGATGAAAAAACAATGTTAGAGAAGATAAGAACCTCTTTAAAAGAGATTTATATTTTAAAAGAGGAGCCAAAAATAATAATAGTAATGAATAAAATAGATAAAATAAAAGAAGATGAGATTAAGAAAAAGATAGAGATAGTTGAGAATAATTTTAATATTAAAACTATAGCGGTATCTGCTTTAACTGGAGAAAATATAAATCTTCTAAGAGATGAAATACAGAATTCTTTACCGTTCTCTTATTTAGAGTTGAAGATACCTGAAGAAGAAAAATCATTTATTTCTTGGATATGGAAGAATAGCAATGTTTTAGATTTTTCTTTTAATGGTACAGCAAATTTGAAGATAAGATGTAGTGAGAAGGTAAAAGAGATAATAAAGGGGAAATGCAGTAAGATAGGAGGGGAGGTAATAGTATGGAGATAGAAGAGAGAATAAAAAAAGATCTTGCTCTATTTGTTGAAAACTGTAAGAAGGTTAGGGATGAGAAAATAGTTGATATGGCTAAAAGATATTATGAAGATGCTAAATTTTATTTAGAGAGAAAAGATTATTTTACAGCTTTTGGCTGCATAAACTATGCTCACGGGCTAATAGATGCATTGAGGTTTAAAGAAGAGGAGTAAATAAAATATATAGGAAAAAATTTAATAACCTTTACCTCCATAATTATTATGCATAAAATAGACTTGGAAATTGAGAAGGATATATATGAGGCAAATAGAAAAATTGCGGAAGAAATAAGAGAGATTTTTGATAAAAAAAATTTAAAAGTTATTGAATTTATGGGCTCTGTTGGCTCTGGTAAAACATTAATTATTGAGAGATTGATAGAGAATATGAAAGATTTTAAAATAGGAGTTATTGTTGGTGACGTATGTGGAGATGATGATTATAGAAGAATTAAAAAATATGGTGTGCAAGTAGTAAATATAAATACTGGCAAGGAATGCCATTTAGATGCGCATTTAATAGAGCATGCTATTGAAAAAATGGATTTGGATAATATAAATTATTTGTTTATAGAGAATGTTGGAAATCTTGTCTGCCCCGCCGATTTTGAGCTGGGGGCGCATAAGCGAGGCGTAGTTATCTCAATAACAGAAGGAGATGACATGGTAAGGAAGCATCCTCTAATATTCCAGATATCTGATTTTATTATTATAAATAAAATAGATCTTGCTCCTTATATGGATGCAAGCATAGATGCTTTGTTAGAAGATATTAAAAAGATAGCACCAAAAAAAGTATTCTTAACAGATGCTAAAAAAGGAGATGGTATAAAAGAAATTGTAGAATGGATAAGAAGTTAATTATATTAGGAGTCGGACATGTATTTAATATAGAGGATAAAATAGAAAAAATAATCAATGATGAAAAACCTGATGCTATTGCATTAGAGCTCGATGAAAAAAGAGGAAAATTTTTGGAGGAAAAAGAGTTTATTAAAAAAAGAAAATTTTTTTCTATTTATTATTTTTTGGCTAAATACCAAGAGAATGTTGCAAAAAAATTAGGGACTGAAGTAGGAAAAGAGATGGCTGCCACAATTAATTTAGCAAAAAATAAAAATATACCTTTATTTTATATTGACAAAAATGCGGACGAAGTTATAGTTAAATTATGGAATGAATTGAATTTAAGAGAAAAATTAATGTTTCTTTTAGGTTTGTTTTTTTCCTTATTTGAAGGTAAAAGAAGAATTGAGGAAGAATTGAATGAAATTAAAGATAGGGCAGATGAATTAATTGAAGAAATTGGGAAAAAATTTCCTAAAATTAAAAGAATATTAATAGATGAAAGAGACGAATATATGGCACATTCTCTAATAAATATAATGGAAAAATATAATAAAGTTATTGCGATTGTAGGGGAAGGACATATAAAAGGTATCAGTAGGATTATTGAAGGTAAGTTAAATTTTAAAGTAATTCATTTAAAAGAACTTATATAATAAACCACTCAAGCAATTCTTCCCCAAACTTTTTTATTTCATTTATATCTTTAAAAGGCCTCTCCTTTATTATATCTATGGCTTTATTTTTTAATCCGGGCACTATTTTAAGAATATTATAGCTAGCTTTATTTATATTTATAGGATATTCAACACCTGTTACACTTCTATATCCATGATCAAAAATTTTTACATCAACAAAGCGATTTAAATCTGTTTTATACGGCAAGCATACAAGAATAGGATAAGAACCAATTTGTCTGCCAAATGTATATTTTCCTATATTTATTTCAAGAAAAACATCTTTTAGAATGCTTTTTTTGGGTAAAATTTTTTTTAGCATTGGTCTATTTATTTCTTCATTAACAACCCTTTTGAATCTTTTAAAAAGTTTTATATCTATTTTCGTCTTTTCTTTTCCATAATATACTACTTGCCTTATATTTATTCTCCTTAAAAGAAGACCCTTATTAAAAACCTCTTTTAAAAACCTCAGATTTAATTCATAAGTTTTTTTACTCTCCCCTTTCAATCCAAAAAGAATATTTATCCCTGGAAGGAAGTTTGGCATCCCGTTTTTTCCTACCTCTTTTCCTACATCATTTATAATTTCAATTGCTTTAATAACTTGCTCAGGTGTTGCATTTAAATTATTCTCTTTTATAACTTTTTCATCCGCACTCTCCATTCCAAAGGCGGCGGTATTGCCTGGCGTGCAGTATTTTACTATTATTTTGGCTATTTTTCTGCTTTCTTCTTCCCATTCAGCAACAATTGCGGGATTTACATTATCTATATGCAATACATCTGGATTGATTTTTGAAATTCCTTCAAGCAATCTTTTAATGGCATCAACATTTGGCTTTGGTAAATCACTTTTTCCAATTCCTCTAGCCATATATGAAAAAAAGCATGTCTGGCAACCTAATCTAAAATTTTTTACACCTCTCTTATTCAATTCCTTTATTTCATTTATTATATCTCTCTCATCTCTCATTTCTGGTTTTCCAAAAGAAGGTTCTATACAAAAAGAGCATCCTCCTTTAAACCATCTAATGCATCCTCTATATGTCTCTACTTCCGCTATAAGTGGCTGTGGAAAATCAGGATGTTGCTCAACTACTTCTACGCCTAAAATAGACCATTTTCTCCACTCCTCCTTTTTCCTCCTCCTATTATTTATTTCTCCATTTATAAAATCATATATAAAAGCATCATCATCTCCTTTGCAATAATAATCAACAAATTTTCTTCCATCTATTAAACTTTTTCCTCCTCCTTGTCCAAAACCAAATTTTGCACATGATCCACATAATATTTTTATTCCCCTAAAGCTGGAGCATATATTTAAAAATTCTTTAAAAGAGATAGGCATTCCCCTCAAGTATTTTCCAGGTATAACAACTCCTGCATAAATTATAAGAACATCTCCTCTAATTTTTCTTCCATTCCTCCATTCATCTATAGTTAAATATTCATATTCCTCACCTGCATCCTTTATAGCTCCACAAATATATCTTATATATGGGGAAATAAAAGGGGGCACACCCAAGCAAGACGGCTCATCAACATATCCATCAAGTATTGTTATCACAAAAATAAAAAAAACTCAAAATATAAACTTTCCAGTGGAAATGAAGGGGTGGGGAGCAAGATAGAGCTACAAAAGCTTGGTTTAAAGCCGCCGGCGGGATTTGAACCCGCGCCCCTCTGATTACGAATCAGATGCTCTTCCAGCTGAGCTACGGCGGCTTATGCAACATAAGCTTCTACAAATATTCTATATTCTCCACAACCAATAAGCTTTAAAATAATAGCCCATTCTCCTGGCAAAGGAGCCTCAAAATAGAAATATTCTTCATACTTCCTTGACTTTGCGGTTGTGCAATATTCTTTTTCTATTTTTTCTGAAGGAGTTAGAATAGTAAGGTTTAGCCTTCCCTGGCTTAAAAACTCTATACCAGAAGAGATAGGATTTGAAAAATTTACCTCAATTACAATATGAATGTATTTTGTTTTTTCCCTGATAATTATTGGTATAGATACATTTTTTGCAATTTCAGGATTTATAATATCAATCCATTTAAATTCTTCTTTTACATCAATTATTGTCTTCCATTCATATTTTTCCGGCTTTTTAAAAAAATCTGAAATTTTACCATATATTTCTTCACCAGAAATGCAACCAGAGAGCAAGATATTGAATATTAAAGCAATTGCAACAACTATTTTCTTCACGAAAAGAAAATATTTTATGTTAATAATCTTATTGCTTTACACAGTATTTCCGAAAGTGAAAATAGAAAGAAAAATTTTTTTTAATCAAAATATTAATGTTAATTATGGAAAAAGAAGAGGCAATTAAAAGGATAGAATGGCTAAGAAAAGAAATAAACAGACATAACTATCTTTATTATGTTTTGAATAAGCCAGAAATATCTGATGAGGAATATGATAAATTAATGCAAGAGCTAATAGCTCTTGAGCAGAAATATCCAGAATTAATAACTCCAGATTCACCAACTCAAAGAGTAGGCGCTCCGCCTGCTGAAGAATTTAAAAGTGTTGCTCATGTAAAACCAATGTTAAGCTTAGATACAGCAAATAGTGTTGAGGAGATAATTGCATTTGATAAAAGAATAAAGAAAGAGTTGGGAGTTAATGAAGTAGAATATGTTGTTGAGCCAAAAATGGATGGTTTAAGTGTTGAACTTATATATGAGAATGGAAAATATATTCGCGGCTCTACAAGAGGGGATGGAATAAACGGAGAAGATGTTACTGAAAATATAAGAACAATAAGAGCAGTACCTCTTTTACTAAGAGATGAGGAGATTAAGCCACCTTCTTTTCTTGCAGTGAGGGGAGAAGTAATAATGCATATAGAAGATTTTGAAGAGTTTAACAAAGAATTGATTGAAAAAGGAGAAGAGCCGATGGCAAATCCAAGAAATGCGGCGTCTGGCTCGCTTAGAAGACTTGATCCTCGCGAGACTGCAGCCCGCCCTCTTGACATATTCTTTTATGAGATAATGCGGGCAGATGGAATTGAGGTAAAAACTCAGTGGGAAGCTTTAGAATTGCTAAAAAAATGGGGTCTAAAAATAAATCCTAATTCAATTAAATGCAAAAATATTGAGGAAGTAATAAAATATCATGAAGAGATGGGGAAAAAGAGAGAGGAACTTAGCTATGAAATAGATGGAGTAGTAATAAAAGTAAATGAAATAAAATATCAAACTCTTCTAGGAGAAAAAACTCGCTCTCCTAGGTGGGCGATTGCCTACAAATTTCCTCCTCGTAAGGAAGAGACGCAGATAATGGATATAGTTGTTCAGGTTGGGAGAACAGGCATATTGACACCTGTCGCACTACTTAAACCAGTTGATGTTAAAGGTGTAACAGTTTCAAGAGCAACATTACATAATGAGGATTATGTAAAACAAAAAGATGTTAGAATAGGGGATTGGGTAAAGGTAGGAAGGGCAGGGGACGTTATACCTGAAGTAATGGAAGTAATAAAAGAGAAAAGAAGCGGTAATGAAAAAATTTTTTCAATGCCAAATAAATGCCCTGTTTGTGGAAGCAACGTTGTAAAAGACGGTGCATATTATAGATGCACAGGCGGGCTTTCTTGTATAGCTCAATTAAAAAGAAGCATAGCACATTTTGCCTCTAAGAGAGCAATGGATATTGAAGGACTTGGAGGAAAAACAGTTGAGCTTTTAGTTGATAGAGGTATTATAAAAAGAATTAGTGATATATACAAGATAAAAAAAGAAGATTTGCTAAAGCTACCTAGATTTGCAGATAAATCGGCTGAAAATTTAATTGAAGGAATAGAAAAAAGCAAAGAAAAAGGACTTGCTCGCTTTATTTATGCTCTTGGCATTCCAAATGTTGGGGAGCACATGGCAAGATTACTCGCTGAGAAGTTTAAAGATATCGATGCCCTAATGAATGCAAAAGAGCATCAATTGCTAAGCATTCCAGAAGTTGGTCCAGAAACAGCTGGAAGCATAATAAATTTCTTTAAAGAGGAAAGGAACAGACAGGAAATAGAGGAGCTTAAAAAATGTGGAATAAAGATGAAATATGAAGAGGAAATAGGAAAATTAACTGGACTAATATTTGTATTTACTGGCGAGCTAAAGAGTTTTAGCAGAGAGGAAGCGAAGGAAATTGTTGAAAAAATGGGTGGAAGGGTTGCCAGCTCAGTAAGCAAAAAAGTTGATTATGTTGTTGTTGGTGAGAAGCCAGGTAGCAAATATGATAAAGCAAGAGAACTTGGATTAAAAATAATAAATGAAGAAGAATTCAAGAAAATGATAGGATAAAATTGTGAGCAAAAATAAGAATTGTGCAATTTTGGCTAGAGTAAATTAATAAACTATAGATGCAAATACTGAAGCAAGGAAAAAATTTAATTTCTCCAAAATAATATCCTTGGTGATTTAATGGAAAAGAAAAGTTTAGAAGAGCTTTTGGAAAAAGCAAAAAAACCAGCTCAGGAGGCAATGAAATTGCATCCTTTTTATAAAGGAAAGATTCAGATAATGCCAAAGTGCCCAATAAGAAGTTATGATGATTTTGGAATATGGTATACGCCTGGTGTTGCTGAGCCTTGCAAGGATATTGCAAAAAATCCAGAAAAAGTTTTTGAGCACACAAATAAGGGAAATTATGTTGCGGTTGCAAGTGATGGAACAAGAGTGCTTGGGCTTGGTGATATTGGGCCGCTGGCTGGCTTGCCTGTTATGGAAGGAAAAGCTTTGCTTTTTAAATATTTGGGTGGCGTGGATGCTTTTCCAGTAATGATAGCTACTAAGGATGCAGATGAGTTTATTCAGGCAGTAAAATGGATTGCACCAACATTTGGAGGAATAAATCTTGAAGATATTTCTTCTCCAAAATGCTTCTATATTCTTGATAGGCTTAGAGAAGAGCTCGACATACCTGTATGGCATGATGACCAGCAGGGAACAGCTGCTATTACTCTTGCAGGCGTTATAAATGGGCTTAAAATAGTTGGAAAAAAGCTTGATGAAGTTCTTTTCTCAATAATAGGAACAGGGGCTGCAAATATTTGCCTTATAAGAACTTTAATAAAGGCGGGAGTAAAGCCAGAAAATATAATTGCCGTTGATTCAAAAGGAATTTTAAATCCTCAGAGAAAGGATATAGAAGAAATGAAAAAAGAAAATCCATATAAATACAAGATAGCAATGGAGACAAATGGTGAAGGGAGAGAAGGAGGTATAAAAGAAGCAATAAAAGGCACAGATGTATGCATCGCTGCCTCAAAGCCGGGCCCAGGAACAATTAAGAAGGAATGGGTGGCGGAAATGAATGATGATGCGATAATGTTTGCTGAAGCAAATCCGATACCAGAGATATGGCCATGGGAAGCAAAGGAAGCAGGAGTTAAAATTTTTGGCACAGGTAGAAGTGATTTTCCAAATCAGGTAAATAATAGCTTGGGCTTTCCTGGCATATTTAGAGGAACATTAGATGTGAGAGCAAAGACAATAACTGATGAAATGCATATTGCAGCTGCTTATGCAATAGCAGAAGTAGCAGAAAAGAAAGGGCTAAGAGAAGATTATATTGTTCCAACAATGGACGATTGGGAAGTATTTCCTTATGAAGCAACAGCAGTTGCAATGAAAGCAATTGAGCAAGGAGTAGCAAGAATAAAGAAAAGCAGAAATGAAATTTATGAAATGGCTGAGGAAGCGATAAGAAATGCAAGAGAGCAAACCCAGCTTTTAATGAAACACGGCTTAATAAGAATTCCATGAGAAGGGAGGAAGAAAATCTCTATAAATTAGAAAAAACTTTAGAGGAATTAAAAGAGAAAAATAGAAGCATTCCCATAATTGTTGAAGGAGAAAGAGATGTAAAGGCATTGCACAATTTAGATATAAAAGGAGAAATAATAACAATTCATGGAAAATTACCAAATTTATGTGATGAAATTGCTATAAAATATAAAGAAGTAATTATACTAACTGATTGGGATGAAGAAGGATGGAAATTATGTAAAAGAATAGAAGAGAATTTAAAAGGAAGAATAAAATGCATTACAGATTATCGCATCATTTTCTCTCAATTCATAAACTCAAAAAATGTAGAAGGAATTCCAAAATTCATAAAAAATTTGAGAAAAAAAGTTTTAGAGAAAAATCAAGATTATCTTAAAATTAGAAGATAAGCATCTAAAGCATCTTCTATAATCTTATCTTCATAATATATCTTTGCCAGAAGTTTATGCTTCCCTATTGCTCTGCATATTTCCCATTCATAAGGTTTTTCCTTATCTTCATATTTTAATTCATTGTCTAAATAAAATTCAACTTTATCATAATTTCCTTCAACTATCATATTCATTTTTCCAATTATAATTGTTTTTCCTATCCTCGCTATCTTTTTTCCCATTATATAAAGATATCCTTCTTCTGGCTCACTTATTCCTCCTATTTTTATATGAAGTAAAGGAGATTGCCACCATATATTTCCCTTTATTTTTTCAATTCCATCGATTGTATTAAGCTCTTCATAATAACTTTCATTTGTTCTCTCCCATATCAATCTTAAATATGAATTTCCATAGATTTCTTTTGCAATTATATTAGAATATATTCCATCAACCTTTGCAAAAGCAATTGTATATAAATCAGTGGCATTATCTGGCAAAATTACTTCTTCTTTCCATATTTTTCCATCCCAATATGTTCCTCCCCTATAACTTCCCTTATATTCATTATAAACAATTCCTTTAATCCAATTTGATGCATCGAAACTATAAAGCAAATAAGTTTCCTCCACAACCAATGCTCCATAAACCTGCCATTCAAGAGTAATTTTATCTCCTGTAAAAAAATTATTTAGCCACATTATATATGGCTGTGCAATATCTGTTTGATGAAGAGCAACTCTTATTACTTCCGCTATGTAGCCACTGTTTTCATCCCCAAACTGCCTTTCTGGCGGATCCTTTATTTTAGACATTTCAGGCGTTATCCATAAAATATTACATCTTTCATATTTCCCTTTCACAAATTTCTTTTCCACCTCACTGCTCGCCCCATATGCCCAGGCCGCTATACAGCCAGGCGCCTCATAGCCAACAGTAAGTGGAATTGTTCCAATGTTGTTTTCATTTAAAATCCCTCCATATGAGCCAATAAATTCTCCAAGGCGAAGAGAGGAGATATGATAAAAATAAAAGTCAGGAGGTGCATAATAATATATTTTTCCGGAAGGAGAGACTGCTGAAATCTCTTTATGAGTTGAAGACCAGGGATAAAGAATCATTCTTGCCCCTCCATGAAAATCAACTCCAACCCTTATTGAATGATTTTCTATAAAACTGCAAAGCGTTTTTCCATTTATACTCCCCCATAGCTTTGAATTTTCACTCTGCCAGTCATAATCTGCTTCCCTATTTAAATCCCATCCATTTTTATCCCATCTCTGCTTATTATCAAATCCATAGGGATTGTGACTTATTTCAATATATATTTCTCTATTATCGAGAAGATATTTTATCCATTTATCGTTTTCATCTATTCTATCCATAAGCCATTTTGTAAACCAGTATAAGCCAATTGTTCCAACTGTTTCATCTCCATGGGGACCGCCTAAAAACAAAACTTCTGGCTTTAAAAAACCATTACTTTCATTTGTTATTCTTACATAATATAAATCATATCCTCCATCAACTTTTCCATATCCAAAAATTTCATTTGCCTTAAAAAGCTCAATATACTCTGGATACTTTTCTTCAAGCGTTTTATACCATGAAACAAGCTCTTCATAGCTCTCTGGCTTCTTCTTTTCATAATTTGCTTGTGAAAAACTTGTAATAAAAGTGATAGATAGTAAAAAAGCAATTGCAACCCTTAATTTATTTTTTTCAAACATTTTAACACCCTCTTTGTATATTTTAATATATAAAAAGCTTTTTCTATCTGTTATGAAATAGCTTGAGTGTTGAGCTTGCTTTTTAGTTCCTTTATTAATTTGGTCTCCAAAGCATTAAATCCGTCTAAATTTGCTTTATAAACACTTACATAATCACCTAAATAAAGGCATGATATCATTTTTGAAAATAAACTTTTACCTTCAGCAAAATATTCAATTATCTTTGCTTTTTTACTATATATTTTTTTCATAAAATCAAATCTTTTAGCAACTTCCTCATTTTCATTTCCCCTCAAAAATATGCAAGTCAATTTTTCTAAATCTCTTTCCCATGCTTCAATTTCATTATGGTTGCAATCACTAACTGAAAAATCAAAAGCAAGCATTTTTGCATTTTCGTTGAGCTGTTGGCGCCATCTTGTGGCTATGCTTGCCATACCTCCATAGCCATATATCAACGCCGTGCCTTCTATTTTTTTTGCAATTTCCAGGGCAATATTTTCTCCATTTTCAACTCTATCTCTTATCATCTCCGCTGCTGTAATAACTTCCCTATAATTCTGTTTTTTTATGAAGCCATTTCTCTCTAGAGTTAATGAAAGTGTAAGGAGCAAATATGCAATAGCAAATCTTGGAAGCAAGCCGGATGGCAAAATTATTGAATTTTTCTCTTTTGAAAGAATTCCACCAGATGTTATAACAAGAATATTACAACCTTTCTTCTTTGCTTCTTTATAGCAAGAAATTACTTCTGATGTATTTCCGCTATAGCTCATTGCAATAAATAATGAGGATGAATCAGCAAAATATGGCAGGCAATAATCCTTAACAATAATAAATGGAACTCTTGAAAAATGCTTTATTATTTCCCCGCTTATTCCAGAACCACCCATTCCACAGAATATTATTTTATCTGCTTCAAAATAAAAATCATAAGATTTTGCTATTTTTATCGCCTCTTTTATTTGCTGAGGAAAGGAATTGAGCAAAGATAATGCATTCATGAATGTAAAATCTTCGTTGTATAAAATTGTTTATTCTATCACTATATTACCTCCATTATTTTCTTTTCTTTATATCCTGTATAAACAGGAATAAACCCGCGGAGCATTTCATTTACCTCCTCGCTACCAGTATCTACTTTTAAAAAATCAATTTCATTGAGCTTTTCTTTTGTTGAAATAACTATTATGTTTTCTTTTCCTAATTTTTTTATTATTTCAGCACTTATTGGTTGATTTCCTCTACCAAAAATAAATCCTTGCTTTCCCATCGGGGATACAATAATCTTTGTTTTTTCCTCTAAAAATCTTTTTATATCATTCTCACTTGCATCTCTAAAAACAACACTCCTATTTTTTATTAAATCTATTCCAAGGAAAGAGCCATTTCCAATTCTTTTTTTAATTTCCCATGTTGTGCTTCCTCCCCCTACTATATACAAAACATCTTCCTCCATTTCTTCAATGATCCATGAAGCAATTTCTTCTTTACCATCTCCATAATAAATTTCTTTTCCACTTTGAATTTTTTTATGAGAAGGAACAATGGCATAGCCAACTATTCTTTTGATCATTTTATCCTCTTTAATTGCATCTTCATCTATATCAAATATTTCCCTTTCCTCGTAGCCCAATTCATCTATTTCATCAACTATTTCGCTCGCATCTTTTGGAGTAAGAGCAAATACACCAGAAAACATTTTAACTCCTGAAGGCACACCAAGCAATGGAATCGATGCGCCCACAGCTTCAAAAATATCTCGCGCGGTGCCATCGCCGCCAACAAATACTATTATATCTGAATTTTTTGAAATTATTTTTGCACTTTTTTTTGTATCATCAGCGGTTGTTTTTTCTCTTGTTTCATAAACAATTTTGAATTTTTTACCACTTTTTAATAGAGCATTTTCTCCCATTTCAGATGAACATGTTATAAATTCATAATCTTTTTTTATATTTGATAAAAATTCAATAGCTCTTCCTTCTGCAATTGGCTTTGCACCTCTTTTTATTGCTTCCTCAAGTTTTCCATCTGTTCCTTTTAATCCAACTTTCCCTCCCATTCCCGCAATCGGATTTATTATAAAACCTATTTTCTTCATTTAATTGTCTCTATTCTATCCTGAATGATTTTTTGCATTTTAAAAAGAGATTGTCTTATTTTATCTATTTTTTCTTTTGCACTATCTGGCATATTTCCTATTTCATCTTCTATATGCTCTAGATATCCACGGCATGCTATTAGAGTATTTAATAAATCATATGATATTTCTTTTAACGGCATTAGTTCTATATCCCCCCTTCTCTCTCTTATAAGATGTGTTTGCGGCTCTCTTTTGTAATTTATTTTTTCATATAATTCAAGATAAAGTTGAAGAGCTTTTACAAGCTCATTTCCTAAAACAGTGTGCTTTTTTCCATATTTCCCCTCCACAAACTCCTTAAACTTAAGCCATATCTTTTCCTGCTTATCATCAACCCTTACTCCAATTGGCTTGCTCATATTTTGCTAACAATATAAGCAGAATTTAAATATAAGTTTTTTGCAAATCTTTGATAAAAAGCAAAATCTTTATAAAAAGGAATTGAATTCTACTTGTTTAAAATGGAAAAAGAGAAAAAGTTAAAAAAGGAAAAGCATTTTAGAAAGAAAATTGAAGGGGGAATGAAAATGAATGGAAGAAGTATTAAAAAAATAGGAAGCGTGATTGTGGTAGTTGCAATATTAGCGAGCGCCTTGCCAGTTGTAGCACAAGATGTAACTCCACCAGTTACAACAATAGCAATTGAGCCAACTTTGCCAATCTGGGGATGGCATGTAACAAATGTAACAGTAACATTAAATGCAACAGATGATGAGAGCGGGGTAAATGCAACATATTACAGAATAAATGGGGGAGATTGGATAAAATATACAGCGCCATTTACATTGAGCACACCAGGAAAGCATAAAGTAGAATATTATAGCATTGATAATGAAGGAAATGAAGAAACCGCTAAAGAAGAATATATACCAATTGCAAATTTAACTGCATTGCAAGTTAGCCCAGCAACTGCAAACTGGAATGAAACAAAGACAATTGAAATAAACAATGCGGAAGGAACAGTTTATTTATATGCTCCTCGCGAAACAACACCAAGATATACAACCGCTGGACCTGGCTATGTAAGATGGTCAAATGTATTGTTAAATATAAGCGGAAAATGGTGGATTGTTGATATTGTAGATAATAAAGCAAATGCATTTGCAATAGATGTTAAACCTGTTGAGCTTGTTGTAAATGCTACGCCTGATGAAGTTAATTACATAAAAGTAGGTAAGCCAGGATGCTATATAAACATCGAAGGAACAGTTACAATGGCTGGCCAGCCAGCAGCGCAGGCAAAAGTTAAATTGATTTATCCAGATGGAAGCATTGAAATGCAGAATGTTACATCCACCGGAAGCTTTTCATTTATAGATAAAAATATTGGACAAAAAGGAGCAGGCAAATATAATGTTACTGCATTTATTGGAGATGAGCAATATCCAGATGCATTTGGTTATGATATTGTAAATGTAAAAACAGTCGCTCCAAATATAAGCATCAATGTTAATAATGCGATAGGTGGTTTCGATATAGGAAAAGTAGCTTTTGAAATAACATATCCAGAAGATGGATCGCAATTATTGCCAGAGAACAATTATAACATATCTATTTATAAAGGAAGCGAGTTATATGCATGGAGAAACAATACTGGAACAAGCAACGAAACAAAAATTGCATTTAATATAGAGGGAAAATTCCTTAATTTAACATCTCGAATGTGGGAGGCAGGAGATTATTTACTTAAAGTAAATGTTGATGTAACAGCAGATGGAAACTGGGAATATGTTGGCGAAAAAGATTTCAGCATAGCAACGCCACCCGCAGTCAACATAAAGATTTTACAGCCAGATGATAAAAAGATGAAAGTTTTGGCGCCCGAAGCAAACAGGCAGCTGCTGAGAATCCAGATATTTGGAAGCAATATGACAACATATGGTACGCCTGAAGCTTTGGGAATAGGAATAAATAATGAAAATTTAACTGAAAGAATTAAGATAGAAGGAGATTTGCTTTATCCTCCAACAAAAGATGCATATAACTATGCAGGAAATGGAGTATGGGAAATATATGTATTCCCAATAAAAGGTAATGGATTTATTTATATAAATATAACATGGCCTGAAAAAGGAACAGCAAAAGAAGCAATAAATATAACTGATGGAGGAGTTGCAAAGGTTCAGCCAGCATCAATAATAGTAGATACACCTACAGATATTGAAGTAGAAGTTAGAGATAATTATGGAAATCCAATTGCAAATGCAAATGTAAAGATGTATTATGAAAATGACATCTATTTGCTTGGCGAAGCTGTTGAGAATGGAAGCTTATCAGGAGATGGCTCACCTGGAAAAGGACAGAATGGAAAATATAACTTTAAAATTAATTCAAAATATGCCGGAGTTAATATAATAGTTGCAGTGGATTATGTAATCAGCGGAACAGGAACACAGTATACATATGCAAGAATTGAATCAAGAGCAGCTCATGATTTAAATGCAACAATTGCTCCATCAAAAGTTCTTGCTGGAGAGAATACTGAATTTACAGTTAATATAACAAAAGGAGGGCAAGCATATTCAGATGATTTTGAATTCTATATATTAAATGAAACACAACTGCAAAAGCTACATGAGGGGGTGCTTGAATTACCTCCTCCAGTTTATACAACAAGCAGTGCAAATTCAACATTTAAATATCATATAGAGGAGGCTGGAAAATACTATTTGTATGTAAGAACAGCTGATAAAAAGCATGACAATATGCAAGTTGAGCCAAGCTTTGAAGTAACTAAAGCAAAAGTAACTGCAAGCCCAAGCTTGCTTGTAAAGAATGTTGATAAAAATGCAACGGTATCATTTAGCGTTACATGGAATGAAAAAGCATTGAATGGAACATTGCATATAAAAGGAATAAAAACAGTTGATACACAGAACATTACATATATAAATGATACAATTGAAATAACAATAACAAATGGAATAGGAAATGTAACGCAAATAAATGCAACAGCAATAGGAAATATAACATTCGAATTCAAGCCAGCTACTGAGGGAAGTGTTTTCGCTGAAGCAGAAGGAGTGCTAAGAATAACAACTCCAACAGTTGAAATAGTTGAGCCAGCAGAAAAAGTTGCATTCCTTGCAGAGGAAAATCTGATAACAATATTTGTAAAGCATCCATTGACAAATGCAGGAATAAAAGGACTTAATGTTGAAGTAATTACTCCAATGGGAGCAATAGATGTTGGAGAAACAGATGCAAATGGAAAATTACTATTTGGAATTGTTCCACTTGAAACAGGAAAGATAAATATATATGTAGAAGGAGAGAATGCTGGAAGCATAGATGTAACAATTGGCTTGAAGATAATTGCGCCAGAACTTGAAAAAGGAAAGGAAGCAAAAATAACAGTTACAACAAGAGGTGGAAAACCAGTTGAAGGTGTAAAAGTAACAATAGATGGAAAAATATTTACAACAGATGCAAATGGTGAAGTTAAATTTACACCTGATAAAGAAGGCAACATAACAATAGTTGCAGAGAAAGACGGCTATTACAAGGCGACAAAAACAGTAGAAGTGAGGGCGGGAGCGAAGGCGCCAGGCTTTGAAATAATAGGAATTGCAATTGCAATGCTTGCAGCGATAGTTTTGCTGAGAAAAAGGAAGTAAGCAGCCCTCTTTCCAAAATATTTTAATATCTCTTTTTCTTTTTATTTAATGGTTGATGAAGAGGATGAATTTAGGAAAATAATGAAGGAAATGGAGAAAATATTTGAGGAAGTATTTAAGGATGTTATTGAGCAATTTTCTTTAGAAAAAAATTTTGAAATAAATGAAGATGATAAAAAATTTTATGTAACTGTTGAGCTTGATGCAGGAGAGGAAGATATAAAAGTTAAGGTGTATAAAGATGCGATTGAAATAAGATTAAAAAATGGATGGGCGAAGAAAATTGATTTTCCATGCAAAATCAAGAAAAAAATAAAGAAAACTTTTAAAAATGGCGTTCTTGATTTAGAAATAGAAAAAGCTTAGATATATTCTTTTATTTCATCTCTTGCAGATTCTCTTTTTTCTTTTAATTCAATTAAAAAATTTGAAAGAATTTCATAGGCATATTTTTTGCAATCCCCGCATAAAATTTCTCCATTTTTGCATTTCTCTCTTATCTTTAAAATTTCCTCATCGCTTTCTATAACTCCATAATTGAAAATTTCGTATATAATGCATTCCTCCGGCTTGCCCCCATATTTTCTTTGCTCCTCTGCAGAAATTGCTCCCCCAGTTTTTGCATTCCATACCTTCTTTTTTAATTCATTTAAATTATCTGTAAGAAATATTGCATATTGTGGCTTGCTGCTTGACATTTTATTTCCATCCAAGCCAGTTATAAAGCGATGATATGTTGAAGAAGGAAGAATAAAGCCATAACCACCATTTTCTCTTTCAGCTTTAGCAATTTCATATTCGAAAGAAAATATGTCATCAATCTTTGCATATATTGCCTTATAGCTGTCTATTCTTTCAATAACTTTTCCAAATTTTTTTATAATTTCTTCCGCGATATCCAAAAATTCTTTTATATTTTCCTCTCCTTTTATAAATACTCCTATCCTATCCTTTTCCTTAACTATGCTATAAATCCTATGGGCATTTGCAATATCTCTACAAAGCCTTATATGGGGGTCCTGATCAACACCAACAGGAACAAGTGTTGGACAAATTCCTCCATATTCTTCAAGCTGAACGTGCAAAATATCTCCTATTTGAATAAATGGGGCAAAAATATGTGCAATGTTTGTTGACCCTTGAAAGCCATAAATTGCATTTATCTGTGAAAAATTTGATTTTTTAGCAAGCAAGTATGCTAAATCCTTTACTTTTTCATTTTTAGATTGAAAATATATTCTACATGGTTTTAGACCAAGAGCAATATAATTCAGTATATATTCTTCAATTGCAATTTTTTCCCCTTCTTTAATAGAAATATCTCTTGTAGCATATGCTTCTATATCTGCAACTGCAATACTTACATTTGCTCCTATTGATTGATAATAAATAACCTGATCTATTACTATCTTATGCCCAAAATGCATTTTTCCAGATGGCATTAATCCAGTTAATATTTTCCATTTCATCCCTCTTTTAATTGCCTCTCTTATGCTATCAAATCCCCTATGTCCAAAAACAATATTTCTACGGAAGAAAAATGGTGGGTTAGGTAAATCTTTCCATAGTGTGCTTGAAAATCTCTCTATTCCAAATTTTTCAAATAGTTCTTCATATTCATATTTCTGCGAACCCCATGGGTCAATCATGCTATTGAAGTTATGAAAAAATATAAATATTTTGGAAGGGCGGGGCGGGAATTGAACCCGCGTATGCGGATCTGCAGTCCGCCACCCTGCCACTAGGTGACCCGCCCATTAAAAAACATGAAAGGTTTTTTAATCTTTTCCGAAAAACTTCTTTATTTCTTCTAGCGCATTTGTTGTTTTTTTCATTTCAATATAATTTTTTAACCTTATTGCTCTTTCATCGAGTATGATTGCAATTCCTCTATCATTTTCATTCCTTATTAGCCTGCCAATTGCCTGCATAACCTTTCTTATTGCTGGTGCTTCAAAAGCATATTTCCACCCATTTTGATTTTTCTTTTCATAATATTCTTGTAGAGCTGTTTGTTTTGCAGAAGGAGGGGGATATGGTAATCCAACAATTAAAACAATTTCAAGCTCTTCTGAAGGAAAATCAATTCCTTCTGATATTTTCCCTCCTATAACAGATAAGAAAACACCACCTAATTTTTTAAAATTTTCTATTTTCCTCATTATTTCCTCTTGTTTCTCATTTTTTTCCTCGATATAAAGATTTCTTCTTATATTCAATACATTGAGAAATCTATTCATTACTGAATAGGAAGGAAAGAAAACTAGAGTATTTTTATCCACATTATTACATATCTCTTGTATGTATATAGAAATTTTTTTGATCATTTCATCATCAATATAGTATTTTGTTGATATTCCTTCTATATATACAATTCTTCTATTTTCTTTTGGAAAGGGAGATGGAAAAATTGCTTTTTCCGCTTCTATTCCAATTGAATTTATATACTCATCTATTGGTTGCAATGTGCCTGACATATGAATTGTTGAATAAAATGAATTCAATATTAAAGATGCTATCGATGGTTCAAGACAGTAAGCAACTATTCTTAAATTATCATCTTCTACTTCAATCAGTTTAGCCCATCTATTATCTAAATTAAGCCAGTAGAGAATAAAGTTACCTATAACTCTTAAAAAAGACCTCGGAAAACTATTATTTTTTTCCTTTATATCAGCAATTATTTCACCATATGAAATCATATTTTCAGCAATTATTTTTATCTGTTCAATAGAAAAATATTTTTTTAGCATATTTTCAAAAAAATTTCCAATTATTGCATCTCCTTCCTCTGATATCTTAAATTCATCCCTTATTGAAATGAAAATTTTCTCTATAATATCCATAAGATGAGAAATGCTTTTATCCCTTACATCATATTCTTCTATTTCTCTAAATCCATTTTTTAATGAACTATATGAAAGAGATGTTGAAAGCAATTCTCTACAGAAATCTGGCAAATTGTGAGCTTCATCTATTATAAGTATGGTTTTTTCTGGAGGATACTGATAAATTGAAAAGAATTTTTCTCTTAATATTTCATCAAAAATGTAAATATATGGTGCTATAACTATTCTTGCTTTTCTCACTATTTCCTTATTTATCTCATATGGGCATGCATTATGAATTTTGCCATATAAGTAAATTTCCTCAGATGATATAACATTATTAAAATCTTCTTTTATCTTTAAAAAATTCTCAAAAAATATGCATCTATTAAAATCATCTTTTTTTCGCTCCATACTTCCCTTTTTCCTCCTGGCACATATTCTTGATAGCTCTTCATTTGTGCAGTTTCTTAAAGACGGGAAATTTTCCATCAGAAGGCACATATTATTTCTTCCCTGCAAGCCACTTGCTATAATTTCCCCTTTCATCCGTTTCATTTCAATTATCGCCTGCTTTTGCTGGGAATTTGTCCTTGTTGTATAAATCACTCCCATATCCTTTTCAATCGCAAATTTAATGCAGGGCACAAGCGCGCATATTGTTTTTCCTATGCCAGCAGGCGCCTCTATCACAAGATTTTTTTTATTTTTCAAGCATTCTTCAATTTTTGAGATGATTTCAAGCTGGAATTTTCTTGGCTTGTAAGGGAAAAAATTAATCATGCTTTCTCTTTATTTTTATCACTTTTTCTAAAACATCCTTTTCATCTAAACTTAAATCTTCTTCAAGCAGTTTTTGAATATCATCTTCAGTAAGGTCAACAAAAATTATTTGCCCAGGCTTTATATTTCTCCCAACAGTTGCTCCATCTATTGAAATTGCTACTTCCATTCCTTGTGTCGCCTTATCTAATGCTTTTTTCTCCTTTTGAATGCTTTTTATTTTTCCGATCTTTTTTCCATCCTCTCTTATTAAATATTGCTCTGGCCTAATTTCTCCAGCAAGAACTCTTACTCCAATAATTGCTGGTTTGCTAAGCCTGAAAGTGCAGTTTGGAAGAAAAAGAATCATTCCAGGATATGTTATTTCCTTCCTTTTCTTCTCCTCCTCCTCTTTTTTCTTGTTTTCCCTCCATTTTTCAAGTTTTTCAATTAATTGATATACAACATTATCTGTTATTATTTCAACACCTTCGCTATTTTCTATTTCTGGAAGAATTTTTACATTAAAGCCAACTATAACTCTATTTATTTCTTTTTCATTTGTTTTTGCATCAAAAATATCTCTTTTTGATATATCGCCTATTTCAGCTTTTCTTAAAGGGATATTTTTTTCTTTAAGAATTAAAGATATTGCTTCAAGAGAGCCGAGAGCATCCGCTTTTAATACAATACCTTCATTAGCAACCTCAATATTTATTTTCATCTCTTCCTCTATTTTCTTCATATCTTCTTCAATATTTTTTATAACCTTTATTGGAGCTCCAGCAAAGGCATCTTCAAGCTGAGGGGCAGCTATTTTAACTCCGCATGCCGCAGTAGCGATTTTAACTCTTCTGAATTTTTCTTCGGGAGCCCTTATTTCATCAAGAGGCTTTGGTTTTAGCAAAGCCCTTATTGTTGTAACTATTGCTCCTTTTTTGCCAGCAACTATTATTTCATCTCCTTCCTTAATTACACCATTATAAATTATTACATCAATGGTTGTTCCAAGACCTTTTTCTTCTTTAACTTCAAGAACCGTTCCTTCCGCCTCTTTTTCCTCACACATCAAATTTTCTTCAAGAAATTTTTGAGATAAGCCAATAAGTACCATTATTAGTTCATCCATTCCTTCACCAGTTTTTGCTGAAATTGGAACTATTGCAACATTTCTTGTAAAATCTCTTATCCTATCATATCTATCTGAAGAAAAGCCCTCATCATAAATTTGCTCAACAAGCCTGTAAAATTTTTTATCAAAATCTTTTTTTGCTATTTCATTTTGTTTATCAAGCCTTTGAGCTATTGTTCCTTCTTCTTTTCTCCATAGTTCTATTAAATCTATTTTGTTTGCTGCAATAACAAAAGGTGTCTTATATTTTTTTAATATCGCAATCGCTTCTTTTGTCTGCTCCTTTATTCCTTCATTTATATCAATAACAAGAATAGCCAAATCAGCTAAAGCTCCTCCTCTTGCTCTTAAAGTTGTAAAAGCAAAATGGCCAGGAGTATCGATGAAAAGCAAGCCAGGAATTTTAAATTCTTTTCCTTTTAGCAATTTTCCACATATCTCCTTTACTGTTTCTATCGGCACCTCTGTCGCTCCTATATGCTGGGTGATTGCTCCCGCCTCCTTGGCAGCAATGCAACTACCTCTTATATAATCGAGCAATGTTGTTTTGCCATGGTCTACGTGGCCAAGAACTGCAACTATTGGTTGTCTTAAATACATGAAAGAAAAATTGCGAGCAATTAAATAATTTTTTGCCAAAAATATTTTATCTTTTTTGAAATACTAATTATGCTTATTGTATTTGATATGGACGGAGTATTTATTGAGGAAAGAAGTTCTTGGAAAATAGTTCATAAAAAATATGGAATAAAAAATGATGATATTGTTGAGGCATATAAAAGAGGAGAAATAGATGATGAGGAATTTTTAAATAGAGATATTGAAAGATGGCGTGAAAAGGGAATAAAAAAAGAAGATATTGAAAGAATTTTTAAATCAGTGGAATTAACACCTGGTTGCAAAGAATGCATTGAATATTTTAATGAAATTGGAGAGGTTGCGATTATTTCAGGAGGAATTGATACTCTCGCAAAAAGAATCGCAAATTTTGGAGTGAAATATGTTTTTGCAAATGGAATAATTTATAAAGAAAATTTGCCATGGAAGGCGATTTTAAATGTTCCATTAAAGGAAAAGGGAAAAATACTTGAAAATTTAATTGGAAAAATAGGGATTGAAAAAGAGAAAGTAGTCGTAATAGGAGATACAAAATATGATATTGACATGTTTAAAAGAGCGGGCTTAAAAATAGCTTTTAATCCAACAGATGAAATAAGAAATTTTGCAGATTTTATAATAGAAAAAAGAGATTTAAATGAATTAATTAAAATATTTGAAAAGCATTAAAATTATGCTTGCCTCATTAATTATATTAATAATATTTGCGTTGATTTCTTTCTTTGTTTATTCAATCTTTACTTTCGTTTTTGAAGAGGTTGGTTTTAAATGGTGGGAAGCAAGCTTAATAGTTTTTAGCTCCCTGCTTTTTAGAAATATAAATTTACCTCTTTTTCATTATAAAAATTTAACTATAGCAATAAATTTAAGTGGTGCACTCCTGCCATTAGTGATAAGCTTATATTTAATTTTATCCAGAAAAATATTTTTAAGAAGTTTATTTGGAATAATAATTGTAACTTTTGTTGCATATATGGTGAGCTATGCTTCGCTAGATGGAATTTCATCTCCTTTCCCTTATTGGCTTCTTCCTCCAGTCTCCGCCGCCTTGTATGCAATAATTGCTGGATATAAGAATAAAAGGAAAGCTGCAAGCATTGCTTATTCATGTGGAACATTTGGGGCAATTATTGGAGCGGATTTACTACATTTTAAAGAATTTATTGAAATAAATGCAAATAAGCAAATTGTTGCAAGCATTGGTGGGGCTGCAATTCTTGATATGGTTTTTCTTACAGGGATAATAGCAGTTATAGTGGCTGCGCTGCTTTATGAATGAGAAAAAATATAAGGCAAGGAAATATAACTTTATGCTTCGAAGCCATTATATAAATGAAATAAGCGAAAAAGAATATGAAAAAAAGATTTGCATTGCTGGTTGGATAGAGGAAATAAGAAATCTTGGAGGAATAGCATTTATAATATTAAGAGATAGAAGTGGAAGAGGACAGCTTACAATAATAAAAAAGGAAAATGCTGAGCTTTTTAAGGAAATTGTATCATTGAATAGAGAGAGTGTAATATCAGCATGCGGGATTTGCAAGAAAAATGAAAAGGTGATGAATGGATGGGAAATTTTAGTTGAGGAATTTAAATTGCTAAGCAAATCAGAAGCCCCTCTTCCAATGGGAGTAATAGATAAGGTTAATGTTGATTTTGACACCCGCCTTGATAATAGAATAATAGATTTAAGGAAAGAAGATGTTAAGGCAATTTTCATTATAAGAAATTCATTTATAAAGAATGCATGCGATTTTTTAAGAAAAAAAGGTTTTGTGGAAGTGCATACTCCAAAAATTTCATCTTCATCATCTGAAGGAGGAACAGAAGTATTTAGAATAAATTATTTTGATAAACAAGCTTATCTTGTCCAATCCCCTCAGCTTTATAAGCAAATGCTGATGGCTTCAGGCTTGGATAGAGTTTTTGAGATTGCATGGTATTTTAGGGCAGAGCAACATGATACAACCCGCCATTTAAATGAATCAACAGCTGTTGATATAGAGATGGCATTTATTAGTAGCGAAGAAGATGTAATGAGAATTGCTGAAGAAATGACAGATTATTCAATAAATAAAATAATTGAAGAGAATAGCAAGGAATTAAGCATTCTTAAAGCAGAAATAGAAATTCCATCCCCTCCTTATCCAAGAATAAAATATGATGAGGTTGTTGAAATATTGAGTAAGGAAATAAAATTTTCATGGGGAGAAGATTTAGGAGCAGATGAAGAAAATATTTTATACAAAAATGTCGGGCATGAGATATATTTTATAAAGGATTTTCCTCTTCAATCAAAGCCATTTTATGCAATGCCATCTGGAAAATATGCAAGGGCTTTTGATTTAGAGCTTCATGGAATGGAAATTGCATCCGGTGCGCAGCGAATTCATGATTATGAATTGCTCACCAAAAGAATGAGCGAGCTTGGAATGAATTTAAAAAATTTTGAAGATTATTTAAAAGCATTTAAATATGGCATGCCGCCTCATGGAGGATTTGGCTATGGAATTGAGCGCTTCTTGATGGGCTTACTTAAATTGAAAAACATTAGAGAATGCATCCTATTTCCAAGAGATAGATATAGGCTTAGGCCATAATTCATTCAATTTCTTAAAAAAAACTTGCCTACATTTAAAACATGTGCTTTTCACTCCTGGTTTCAATCCTACCTTAGTCCGATTTTAACAAATTACAACAGCAAAACAACAATTTTTTGAAAAACTCTTTCAATCCTACCTTAGTCCGATTTTAACATATGGGATTTTATAAAAGGTGGTGCTAAATCTGTCCTTTCAATCCTACCTTAGTCCGATTTTAACATATGGGATTTTATAAAAGGTGGTGCTAAATCTGTCCTTTCAATCCTACCTTAGTCCGATTTTAACTCTTTGTATTTGTAATATATACCGTGCATTCAAATATCTTTCAATCCTACCTTAGTCCGATTTTAACATGACCCGGAAAAGGAAGAAAAAGTAATAACAAAAATCTTTCAATCCTACCTTAGTCCGATTTTAACTAATCCACTGTATAATCGTAATCATCTTCGTAATCCATATCTTTCAATCCTACCTTAGTCCGATTTTAACTATACATAATGAAACATCTCATACACATTCAATTAACTTTCAATCCTACCTTAGTCCGATTTTAACTTTAACCACCATTGTCCGTTTTTTTTCTCAATTTTCCTTTCAATCCTACCTTAGTCCGATTTTAACCAAAGCCTTCTCTCGTTACATTTTTAAAATATCCAAACTTTCAATCCTACCTTAGTCCGATTTTAACCTCAATTAAGTTGTATTCAAAAATATGCAGTTTTATCTTTCAATCCTACCTTAGTCCGATTTTAACTTTCTCTTTCTTTACTTTTTTCTTTTTTATAAACTCCTTTCAATCCTACCTTAGTCCGATTTTAACAAATAAAAAAAGAATTATTATTAAATAAAAAGAAATACTTTCAATCCTACCTTAGTCCGATTTTAACTTGATAATTTCTTATATATCCGCCTTGCGTCTAATTCCTTTCAATCCTACCTTAGTCCGATTTTAACTAATATCAAGAAAATCAGAAAGTTGCACTTCAACACTTTCAATCCTACCTTAGTCCGATTTTAACAAAATGGAGTAAATATAATATAACTCTATACAACGCCTTTCAATCCTACCTTAGTCCGATTTTAACCAGCTGCTGAAGATCCCTCTAATTCAACT
>JAWAYL010000007.1:0-37610 GCA_038818725.1 Thermoplasmatota archaeon
ATTTCATTTGCCATTCCTTGTTTTATATGCAATGAATCAACAATAACTTCTTTTGCTCCCGCATTTATAAATTCTTCTATACAATATTTAATTTCCTCATCTTTCATAAATGGAAAAGCGGGTCCAAAAAAGATATATGTAGCAATGCCTTCATCTGAAAATTTTTTAATTGCTTCTATTCTGCTTTGCGGCTTGCTTGCGAATGGCTCCCAATCTTTTATAACTTCTTCACTAAAGGTTGTTATTGTTACTCCTACTTTTGCATCGCTTTTTTTGATTAAATTTATATCTCTCAAAACTAAATCTGATTTTGTTAAAATATCTATTTTCCATCCATATTTAGAAAGAAATTCAATGCATTTTCTTGTTATTTCATATTTCCTTTCATATGGCTGATAAGCGTCGGTTGAAGAAGAAATTCCAACCACGCCTTTTTCTTTTTTTCTTAATTCTTTCACAAGCAAATTTGGCATATTTATCTTCGCCTTTACATTTTTCCATTCCTCTCTTTTCATTCTGAATAAATAAGGAACATAGCAATATGCACAACTAAAAGAACAGCCAATATATGGATTTAAAGAATAATCTATTCCTGGCAATTTTGATTTTGTTAATGCACTCTTACAATATATTTCCATATTCATCAAGCTTTTTCTGCATCAGAAGATTTTTAAGCAACTCGCTGCTTTCAATCCATCTTTTAATTGGAATATGAAGCAATGAAGAAATAAAAAGAATTGCTTCCCTTGCATCACTGAACTTTTTAGCCTCTTTCCTTAAAGCAAACCTAACATTTTCCCTTACATTCCATACTCCAACTGGCATAATATAGCCAGGATGGATTTCTCTTAGCACAATCACGCCCGCCTGCTTTTTTTCTTTTTTAAGTAGCTCAGCGCTTGCGAGGCGGGCTGCATAATAGCAACCTCCTATGCTTGCATAGCTGCTTCTTCCATAAAAATATTCATGATCACCATAAAGCACAATTTTTTTACCTGTTGGATTCCAACTTGTGTTTGGATACCAAGCTTCAATAAGTTCATATTGCCAAGAAGATGGATACATAAAAACAACCCATAAGTTATCTAAACTTTTAGTGAAATAAACCCTATATTCATCAATCCATGGCTGCCTTTTCACTTCTTCAAGAATTTCCTTCCCTATCATATCATCAACAGCAGTTATCCCCCATCTCGTAGGCACAAGCCTCTTCTCCAAGCCGAGCAAGCCAGCGGAAAGAGCTCGCTGAATAGCAGAAACATAAATTCCTTCATTATAAAGCCAAATTACCGCTTCTTTTGCCTTCATCTCATCATAATAAACCTTTTCCATTTTTGGATTAACTTTTGGATTTTCAATCCATATTTTCTTTATTGGGGCAGAAGGTCCATGAGGAGATGCTTCATCATATAGTGCTATTTTTCCAGATGGCTTTTTTTCAAATTCTACTTCCATATCAATTGGCTTGTTAGCCATTGCTATTTCATGTAGATAAGAAATAATTTTTTCGTTTTTATCAAAAACATTTATTGCTTTTTTTCCTCTTATTAACTTCATTCTGAAATCAACAATTTCATCTATGCTTTTTCCATGCCATAGCTCTGGCGTGTCCATAAGCGATGTATCTCCCTCAAAAGGAGGAAGCATTGGGCCAGCATAAACTTTTGGATAGCCGGTTCTTCCAACAAAAATTGATGGAGGAGAAGAGCCATAAATAATCTTTTTTTCAATAAATGGCTTTATTTCTATGCTTTTATAATATTTTAATAAAACTGGGCATCTTTTCTTGCCACAAAGAAGCTTAGCCCCCCTACACCTTATACAAATGCTTTCTTCCTCGCTAACAAAAACCTTTGGCTTTGTTTTCATTTAAATAATTAAGCATAAGGATAAAAAAAGTTTTTGCATGAAAATTATTGCTCGAATTAAAAAAGATATATTTAAGCTGAAAAATTTTTAAATAAATTTTTCTTTATCTTCATGGCAATTATAAGCAAAAGTGATAAAAAATATATTAAGGATAAATTTGAAAAGGAAATGGAGAAAGATGTAAAAATTGTTTATTTTACCCAAGATTTTGAATGCCAGTTCTGCAAGGAGACAAGAGAAATTCTTGAAGAAATAAAGGAGTTAAGCAATAAAATAGAAGTTGAAATACATGAATTCAATAAAGAGAGGGAAATTGCTGAAAAATATAAAATAGATAAAATACCAGCAACATTGCTTTTTGGAGAAAAAGAATATGGAATAAGATTTTTTGGAATTCCGTCTGGCTATGAATTTTCTGCTTTAATTGAGGATATAATATGCGTTTCTCAAGGAAAAAGTAAATTAAAGGAAACAACAAAAGAAGAGATAAGAAGAATAAACAAAAAATTGCATTTGCAAGTATTTGTTACTCCAACATGCCCTTATTGCCCATCTATGACGCATCTCGCCCACCAGATGGCAATAGAAAATGAAAATATAACAGCGGATATGGTAGAAATTGTTGAATTTCCTCATTTAGCACATAAATATAATGTAATGGGTGTGCCTAAAACAGTTATAAATGATAAAATTGAAATAGTTGGTTCTGTAAGAGAAGAGCATTTATTAAATGAATTAAAAAAGGCATCAAGTTTTTAAAATAAAATATATTAAAAGCGATGAAAAAAATTCGAATTAGCGCAACTCTTCCATTTGAACTGATAAAAAATTTTGATGAAATTTACAAGGAAATAGGACATAAAAATAGAAGCAATGCAATTTCATCAGCAATACATGAATATATTACTTCTCATAAATTTTTAAAAGAGAAAGGAGAAATTGCTGGAGCAATAGTATTTACTTATACTCATAGCAGTTTGACAAGTGAAAAGCTCACTGAAGCACAGCATAGCTACGGTGATGTAATAAATGCAACAATGCATATTCATCTGAGCAAGCAGCAATGCCTTGAAATTATTGCAGTTAAAGGAAATGCAAACAAAATAAAAGAACTTTTCAAAAAAATAAGTGGTATAAAAGGAGTTATTTCAATAAATCTTGTCCCTTCTGCATAAAAATAAATTTATATCAAATATATTACTATGCTTGAAAGAATTGCTGAATTACTTAAAAAAAATAAATTATGGGTTGCGACCGCTGAATCATGCACAGCTGGCTTAATTGCTCATACCCTTACAAATATTTCTGGAAGTTCTGAATATTATAAAGGAGGTATAATAGCGTATAGCAATGAAATAAAAGTCAAAATTCTTGGAGTAAAAGAAGAAACACTAAAAAAATATGGCGCCGTTTCAGAGCAAACAGCAAAGGAGATGGCGGAAGGCGCAAGAAAAGTAATAGGCGTTGATGTGGCTATAGCAACAACTGGCATAGCAGGTCCAACAGGAGGAACAGCAGAAAAACCAGTAGGGCTTGTTTATATTGCCCTTGCAACTCCAGAAGCAACAGAAGTAAAAAGATTTATATTTAAAGGAGATAGGCTTGAAAATAAGCAAAATTTCTGCAATGCAGCACTTGGAATGCTTCTTGATTATTTAGAAAAAAATAGATAAAAATATTTTTATAGATTTATTATATACAAAGAAACCACATCTGGCGCAACTGCTCTAGTATTTCCATAAAATGCTCCAGCACGAATATAGGGAGGAGTATCTCTTATCTTTATTACTCTTTCATCCCATTTCCATTCATATGGAGGAGAATATATCACTGCTCTTGGTTCATATTCAAATTTTCTTACATATATATAGATTTCAACTCTATTTACCATTTTTAAAGGATCGATTACATCCATCTGTATAGTTATTCCTCCAATTACAAATGCATATCCTTCTTTTGGACATATTTCTCTATCAAATATATATAAATATCCTTCCTTTGGTTTTATAATTTTCATTTTTGGAGGGGATAAATCATTGCATTTTATTATCCAAGGATGAGGGGCGGATTTTGGCTCATTATTTATCCAAACTATATCACAAAAAGTGGCTGCAATAACGTAATTATTTTCTTCATAAATTATTCCTCCTCCCCAATCACCAGCTCTCCATCCAAAACTTTTATTCCATATTTCATTTCCTTCTTTATCTATTTTTAATAGCCAGACATCTGCTTCTCCTATTTTATAAGTAGAAGTTGATCCTATTATTGCATATCCTTCATCTATTTTTATAATATCCTCTCCTCCTTCGGGTTGATATCCACCATATGTTTTACTCCATATTTCATTTCCTTCTTTATCTATTTTAATTAGATATACATCATTCCAACCTGTTGGTGTGGAAATTGTTTCTCCTAATATTAAATAACCGTCTTCTGCTTCAATTATCCTTTTTGTCCATTCCCAATCCCATCCCCAGCTATATGTTCTATTCCATATTTCATTTCCTTCCTTATCTATTTTAATTAACAAAATATCTTTATTTATCCCAGATGCAAAAGTATTTCCACCTATTAAATAACCATCATCTGTTTTTAAAATATCAACCCCACCAAACACTTCTCCATCATACGTTTTATTCCATATTTCATTTCCTTCTTCATCTATTTTAATCAGCCATATTTTATAATTTTTCACTCCTATAGTAAGATAATTTCTTTCGTCTTCTATTGTATGAAAAGCATAATCTCCACCGTATGTTTTATTCCATATTTCATTTCCTTCTTCATCAACTTTAATGAGCCAACACTCCTCACCTTTTCCATGGGAGAATGTATAACCTGTTATTAAAAATCCATCGATTGTTTTCAATATTTCCCACCCACCATCTTCATCGCCTCTATCATATGTTTTATTCCATATTTCATTTCCTTCTTCATCTATTTTCATTAAAAAAATATCTTTGTCACCAAAAAGTTCTTTTGCAAACCATCCTAATACAAAATAGTTTTCATCTACTTTTATTATATCATCCAAGCCACCGTAGCAATCATATATTTTATTCCATTCTCCGTTGCATGAAATAATGTTTTTATTGTTTAAAGAAAAAATAAGAAAGATTAAGAGAAATATTGATATGCTCGCTTTTATTTTCATTGCTTTCATCTTCTTTCTTATTTATAAGTTTTTCTACCACCCGATTCCTTCATCGTAGATAATCTTTACATCGTTATCATGATATATTTCTCTTGGATATACTCTCCGATCAGTAGCTGTATCACCTGGATCAAGATCAATGTTATACCCCCAATATCCTGCCCAAACTAATTCCGCACAATAATACCATCCGGATCTATCATTTGCTGGGCCATCAATCTGTTTATCTTTGTATTTCCAATAGGAAAGAATATCAAAGTGTCTTCCAATCCTATCTTCAGCGAATTTAACTGAGTTATTTCTCTGATATTCATTTGCTGTCCAAACATTTCCATATGCTACCTTGTTGTAAGTTTGGTGAATATAGCTCAATATAGTATATTCAACTCCCCCTACATTTCTATTGTTAAGAGATTGCTGAAGATTTTCATATTGCCCTGTAAACCACCATAATTTTTCTTGCAATGTCCAAAGTTCGAAGTGTGGATCGGATTGAACTATATCTTTTCCAATGTAATTTGCTCCTCTATAAAGGCATGCATGATGCCACTCTGGTATTTGAGGTATTGGATAATACATTTTTCCAAATACAACATCTCCTCTTTCAATGGCTGAAGAAACTGCTGCTTGCATAATTGGAGCCAGAGCCATTGTTAATACCAAAAAGACAACTCTCGCCTTTTTTATTTTTCCGCCGTGGCCGTTAATTTCCTTTCCCCTACTATTTTCCATTTTTTTCACCTCCGTCCACAAAATAGTGGACAATAAAAATTGATAAAATTATAAATAGATAAAACAGTTGAGCTATCTCTTTCTCGAGAGAGAGAGAGATTTAACCAGCATTAACAATAAATATTTTCTCGTATTTATTGCAAACTATTAGCAAAATTGCTCTATAAAATCAAAATTGATTTAATAAAGCAATCTAGATAAAGCACTTTTAACTGAACTTCTTAAATCCCATTTCTTTTGCAATTTCTCTGAAACATTGCCTGCATAGATGCATTCCATATCTTCTTATGATTCCGCGCTTGCGCCCGCATCTGTTGCAGCCATCGATGCGCCCGTATTTCTTTTGCCTTTCTTTTATTTTCATTCTATTACCTCAACATTAAATTCTTTTTTCATGTAATCAATTATTTCGTCGCTTTTTATCTTTTCTTTTTCTGGCAACTTGCTTCTTGCAATTTTCCTTCTCTTAACTCTATATCCTTTTCTTTCAAATGTAATGCATATATCCATTCCAAATATACCTATTTCTGGTTGATACTTCATTCCTTCAAATTCAGTATGCTCTTTTATTCCAAATGAAACCGTTCCCTCAGAAAATGACCATTTAGGAAGCTTATAGTCGCGAACCCATAAAGCTTTTTTAAGAAAATTTATTGCCTTATCTTTTCTAAGAGTTACCTTGCATCCAATGGGCATACCTCTTTTAATTCCAAAATCCCTGTTTGTCTTTTTTGCAATTGTTTTTATTGGCTTCTGATTGGTGAGCTGTTCCATTACTTGCTCAGCTTTCTTAAGCTTTTCACCTCCCTCGCCCACACCCATATTTACAACTACTTTTTCTATTCTTATGGCTCGCATTGGATTATCCATATATGCTCACCTCTGGTAACTTTATTAATGACTCATCTTTTCCAACAGGGAATACATAATCCTTTATAGTTGAAAAACCATCTAATTCAACAATATTTGGCAAAGGACTTTTTGTAACTATTACTCTTTTTATTTTCCCTATCTTTCCTTTATGGCTTCCACCAGTTATTAATCCAAGATAACCTTCCTGCAGTGGGATATGCTCAATTATTTCCTGCTTTGGAATTGATATTTTTAAAGTATCTCCTGTCTTATATTTGTCTTCATTTACAATAATATTTCTTCCATCATGAAGATTTAATTGCGTTTTTCCTCCTCTTATAGTTGTTTTATTTTCTATTCTGCAAAGTTTCCATTTTGCCATCTCCTCCTCTATTTTAACAAGCCTTAGCATTCCTCGAGAATCAATTAAAACCCTATAGCTCTCATTTAAAGGTAATATGGTTATTACATCCATAAGCCCGCATGGAAATCTATAATCAGTTCTTGCTTTCCCATCAACAAATATTTTTCTTCCTGATATTAGCTTCTTTGCCTCCCTCGCATTGTCAGTAAGCAAAAGATAATCTCTTATAACATTTAATAGAGGGATCGATTCCTCTAACCCATGAGGACCAGGTGATGGCCTCACCGCCCATTTCTTCACTTTTCTTTCTATTTGCCATGAGCGAGGGGCGCTAAGCCTTTTAAGATGACTCATTTACTCCCTCCTTTACTTCTTTTACTTCTTCTTTTACTTCTTCTATTTCTTTTTTCTGCTCTTCCGCTTCCTTCTCAAGCTTTATTCTTTCTTCTTCAGATAATTTTTCGCTTAATTTTCTTCTTCTCCACGCATCTGTAAGGTTTAGCTTTGTAATAAGAAGATTCGAGGCATGAATTGGGCGCGGTACTTTTTTTCCGTCCGCTTTCGTAATTGTAATTCCTTCTATTTCAACAGTTCCTTCCTTAACATTTACTTTCCTTACCTTTCCTGTTTGCCCAGCAAAATCGCCTCTCATTATTTTTACACTATCACCTCTTATAACTGGTATGCTTCTCCTTTTATATTTCAAAATTAAATCGCTCGCGAGATGAGCAGCTAAAAATTTCCTCTTCAAATGCAGAGGAGCATTATAAAATCTTTTTCTCTGTTTTCTTGGTTGCTTGCTCATGTTATCACACAATAATTGAAGAAGCAGCTGCTACACGAGGCCATCTTTCAGCAGCCTCTCTTGCAACCGCTCCCTTAATTGCTGAGCCTTTCATTTCTCCCTGTGGATTTACTATTACTGCTGCATTATCTTCAAACTGCACTCTCGTTCCATCTGGGCGGCGATATGGCATGCGCTGCCTTATTATTATTGCTGGAAAAACCTGCCTTTTCAGCTCTGTTTTTCCTTTTTTTACAGTTACAAAAACCATGTCGCCAACTCCAGCGGAAGGATAGCGCCTATGAACTGTTTTAAGCCCCTTTACTGCTACTATCTCCACTACCTGCGCTCCTGTATTGTCTGCACACTCCAATTCTGCTCCTGTTGGCAAGCCACGGGTTATTTTTGCAGCTACTCCTTTCATCTTTTCCCCACCACAACAAAGTGCTTTGTCTTACTTAAAGGACGGCATTCCATTATAATAACTTCATCTCCTTTTTCAACATCTATGCATGGCGGAAGATGAGCTTTATGCCTACTTGTCCTCTTTTCATATCTTTCATATTTTGGAACATAGTGAAATCTTTCTCTTTCAACAACAACTGTTTTTTGCATTGCTTTTGAAACAATTTTTCCTTTTAAAATTATCCCTCTTACCTTTAAATGGCCATGAAATGGGCAATTTTTATCATTGCATATTTTTTCTGGCTCTTTAACATCTATTCCTATCATCTTATCCTCCTTATTCTTTCATGAGGAGCATATGCTATTTCTTTACCATCCACAATATTTCCATCTATTTCAAATTTTGCAATGCATTTTGCAACTTTTTTTATTCCATTTTTTGTCTCTATTATGAACATATTTTTCGTCTCATCTATTATTTTTCCTTCAACTTTTTCAAGGCTTTTATCCGTGCATTGAACTATTTTTATAGGCAACCCAATAAATTCAGACTTTAAAAATTTTTTCATTCCACCACAACATTAAATCCCATTTCTTCGAGCTTCTTCTTTGCCTTCTCTTTATGATCACCTTGTAGCTCTACAAGATTATTTTTAACAGTCCCACCACATGCACAGCATCTCTTTAGCTCTTTTGCAAGCTCTGACATATCAACGCTTGAATCAAGTCCTCCTATAATTGTAACAACTTTTCCATACCTTCTTTTTTCAGTATATATTTTTATTTCCTTTCCTTCCCTTGCAATTTTTTCACAAACACAAAGTTCCTTAGGCAGACCACAAACTTTGCATATCTCCATTATATATCTCCTTCCTCCCTCATAATTGTGAGTAACCTTGCTATACTTTTACGGAGATATCTTATCCTTCCGGGCGACGGCGATGAACCGCCCATAGAGGATTTTCCATATTCTTTCATAAGCTCATTTCTCAGCTCGCCCAGTTTTTTAATTCTCTCTTCCCTGTTCATTTTCCTTATTTCCCTCGCCTTCATCTTTTTCAAGCACCTCCTTTAATATTTCTTTAATTCTTTCAGCCCTTTTTATACCAATTCCCTTTACTTCAATAAGGTCATTTATATCCATTTCATATAACTCACGAGCATTTTTTATGCCTGCTTTCTTTAGTGAAGCAATAACATTTGATGGTATTTCTGGCAAATTCATAATATCTATTTTTTCAAGCTTTTCAAGCTTTTCCTCTCTTTCTACTTTTGCTGCTTCCATTTCTTTTTGCAAAATTTCTCTTCCTTCCTCTAATATTTTCACAACATCTGGCAACTCTACATCTGGTTTCATCAGCCTCACTTTAACTCCTATAATGCCAGGTTTTGTTTTTGCTGCCGCAATTGCTTCTTCCATAACTCGCTCAGCAACTTCCCCACAGTATTTCACATAACCAAGAGTAAATTTTTCTGATCTATGCCTTTCACCAGTTAGTTTGCCAGATATAACAACCTGGCAACCTCTTGCGCCAGCTTCAACAACCCTGCGAACTGTTGAATGCCCTACTCTACGAAAATGCCATCCTCTTTCAAGCGAGTCTGCCACTTTCTGAGCCATAAGGGTAGCATTTAACAAAGCTTTCCCACTTATATCCTCTATTTCAATTTGAGGATTTTCTACACCAAATTTTTCTTTAATAATATTTGTAATTTCATTTATCCTCTTTCCACCCCTCCCTATAATTAAGCCTGGTCTTTCAACCTGTAGAGTTATTAATGTTCCCATAGGTATGCGCTGAATTTTAACTCCTCCAAAACCAGCACGCTCACATTCTTTTTTCAGAAATTCCTTAAGCAACACTCGCCTTTGATTTTCCTCAACAAATTTTCTTTCTATAGCCATCTTATTCCTCTGAAATTATTATTTCAACATTTGTTGTCTGTTCATTCCAATCCGTTGCTCGCCCCATAGCACGAGGTATAAATCCCTTTATTTCTCTTCCCTTATACGCAGAAATATGGGCTATATACATATTTTCAACATTAAGTCCTTTATATTCCGCATTATTTTCAGCATTTTCTATAACTTCAAGAATCATTTTGCAAGCCTTTTCAGGATATGCGCCAGGGCCAACGCCGCGCTGATGAGGACGATTTCTATTATGTGTTTTTAATGGCAATGCTCTTTTATGTTGAATTACTTCATTTAAAAATTTCTTTGCCTCGCTAACTTTCATTCCTTTTATAGCTCTCGCTATGTTTTCACAATGCTTTGGCGAGCAATACAGCTCTCTTCCATAAGCCTTTGCAGTTTTTTCTGGATCTAGCTCTAAGGAATATTTCATATTCTCACTTCAATGGCAGATATTTTGAAGAGCGAGTTGCTCCAACACCTGGCCCACTATGCTTTACTTCTTTCCTTGTCATTGCAAATTCTCCAAGGTAATGGCCAATCATTTCTGGTTTAATATTTACTGGTAAAAATTCTTTTCCATTATGCACTGCAATTGTATGGCCAACAAATTCTGGGAGTATAATCATATCTCGCAAATGTGTGCGTATAATTTTTCCTTTCTCAGTTTTTCTAAGCCTTTGTATAAATTTATACTGGCGAGGAGTTAAGCCACGCTTTAAACTTCTTCTTGCCCTAGCTGGTAAATAGGGTAATATGTCTTCAATGCTCATTTTCATCAGCTCATCAACTTTAATCCCTCTGTAAAGGAATTCTTTTTTACTTGTAATTTCAATTTTCTTTTTCTTCGCCATTTACTCACCTCTTACCAGTTCTTCTTGCAGCTATTGAACCAACTTTTCTTCCAGGCGGAGCACCTCTTGAAACAGTTTTTGGCCTGCCAACATGCTGATGGCTTCCTCCTCCATGAGGATGATTAACTGGATTCATTGCAACACCACTCACAATAGGCCATAGCTTTGCCCTACTTCTCATCATATGATATTTCTTGCCCGCTTTCAATATTGGTTTATCTTTTCTTCCGCCACCAGCAGCCAGCCCAACAGTTGCCCTACATTGAGGAAGAAATTTCTTATCCTTTCCAGATGGCATGCGCACAATTACATAATCCTTCTCATGAGATATTATTGTTGCATAGGAGCCAGCACTTCTTACAAACTTACCACCATCACCTGGCATTCCCTCTATATTATAAATAGGAGCTCCTTGTGGAATGGATGAAAGAGGCATTACATTTCCTGCTTTAAAAATACTCTCTTTTGTAAATTTTATTTTTTCTCCAACAATTGCTCCTTCATATGCAACCATCTTTACTTCTCTTCCGTCATTAAGTCTTACTATTGCAACAGGAGCGGTTGAGCCTGGATTATGAATTATATCTTCAATTACTCCTTCATATTCTCCAAATGGAGGATATTCTACTGGCCCTTTATGGCGAAATGAAGGGCTTTGCCAAATGCTTCCCCTTCCACGCCTTTGTAACCTTAACCTTTTACCCATTTTTCACCTCATATTGCTCCAATTCTTGTAGCAATATCTTCCGCCTTATATTCTGGCTTCAGCTTTACAGTTGCTATCTTTCCTTTCCTGCCAATTCTGGTATTAACTTTCTCGACTTTAACTTCAAATATTTTTTCAACCGCTTCCTTTATCTGTCTTTTATTTGCATCAATTCTTGTAATGAATTGCAAGCAATTATTTTTTTCCATTAGAGCGACTGTCTTTTCAGTTATATAAGGATGCTTTATTATTTCATATGGATTCATATCTCTCACCTAACTTCATTATTGCTCCTTTTGTATAAACTGTAAGCCTGCCAGCCTGCCCGCCTGGAGCAAGATGCGCAACATTTAGCTCATCAACGTTTACAACATCCACACCAGCTAAATTATCAGCTGCTTTTTTAACTTTTTCCTTTTTATCAGTAACAATAAGAATTGATTTTGGCTTTTTATATTTCCTTCCTCTTAATTTTCCTATTCCTGCCCTTATATGCCTTCCTTCTTTTGCCCTTATAATATCATCCACAATTCCTATTTTCTTGAACAATGAAATTATATCCTTTGTCTTGCTCATTTCATTAAATGCATCATCAACAACTACTGGAAGCGATGTATTGAATTTATGGCCACGCTGCTTAACAATTTCTTCATTTGCAGTTGCTGATATTGCTGAAATTCTTGCCATAATCATTTCCTTTCTATTAATTTTTCTTTTCCATATTTTTTCTACTTTTGGAGGATGCGCTTCCCTTCCTTTTACAGTCTGAGGAGCAAAAGCTCCTCTACCAGAAGCAATTCGAGGTGTGCGAGAAATTCCTCTTCCTGGACCAAATGATTCCGCTACATAATGGCCTGCTCTTTTATTTGTTCCGTATGGCTGGCGGGAATTGCTTCGAATTATATTAAATGCTTTTTTTATTAAATCAGGACGATATTCAAAAGAAAAACATTTTGGCAATTCAATTTCTTCTTTTATTTCACCATCTATCCCATAAACATTTGCTTTCATCTTACTCCCTGTCTACTTGTAGTTGAAATATATGAAATCTGTGGTTTTTCGATCTTTACTCCAGCTAGATAGCGAATTGCTTTCCTCATAAAGACAAGCCTTTTTGTGCATCCAAGAATACTTCCATGCAATATTACATAATCATTTCTCACAAACCCATAGCGAATAAATCCGCCAACTGGATTTATTTCCTCTGGCTTATCACCTATTTTCAATATTCTCTTATTATATTCAGTTCTTCTATGAAAGCCCATTTGTCCAGCCTGCGGAACAGAAGGGCGAACCCATGAAAGCCATGGACCAAGTGTTCCTATCATACGGCGATGCTTGCTATTTTTATGAGCTAATAACTTCACTCCCCATCTTTTTATATGACCCTGAAATCCTTTCCCCTTTGTAACACCTATTACATCAACCATCTCCCCTTCCCTAAAAACATCTCTAACACTTATTTCCTTTCCAAGCAAACTTTCTGCAAGAGATTGCTTTTCTTTAAGCTCGCCTCCAATTCCAATTTCAAAAAGCTCAGGAACTTTCTTTGGAATACCAGTGACTTTGTACGGCTGTGTGTGAGCAATTAAACGAATTTCATCATAGTTGCTATATTCCTTCTTTTCCTTTTTCTTTGGCAAACAAATAACTTCATCTAATGCTTGCAAATCATCGCTCCAAATTTCACCAACGCTTCTCATTCCATAAGGCGAGTATGCATAAAATCTCATTCCGACAACTTTCATTGGAGGTGTTTCAACAACTGTAACTGGCACCATCACTTCCTGCCCAGAAGTAAGGGAAGTAGGGCGATAATCAACAAGCATTACATGTGTCATTCCTACTTTATAGCCAGCGAAGCCAAGCACCCCGCTGCCAGCCCAGCTTCTTACCGCTTGCCTTTCTGAGCTAGCTCTTTTGCGGGGCGAATAGCCCATCGAGCCGCGCCTTGGTTTGCTATGCTGCGCCATTTTACCTTACCCAAATATGAGAGGAGATATATAAAATTGTTGGATAAAAATTTATTGCAGTCGAATTGATGCATCATCATTTCCAGCCAAGCAAACATTTTAGAACAATTTTTGCTTTATATTCATGCTTTATATGGTAACAAGATGGTTTGGAGTGTTTTTATATGATGAAAAGGAAATTAAAGATATGATACTTTTTCCAAAAAATGCAGATGAAATAGCAAACAGGTTATATAGAATTTCAAAAGGCGAAATAATTGAAGAAGAAATAAAATTTGAAAAATATAAGCCAATTGTAAAGGAAAAAAGATTGCTTATCATCGGAAAGGAAGGAAAATTTAAAGAAATTAAAATAAATGCTGAAAAGTTTGGATATGGAAAAAATTTGCTAAGAGAGGCATGTATAAAGCTTTCAATTAAAAAAATTGAGGAGGAGCAAAAGAAAAGGGAAAAAAGAATAGTTGAAGCAGTAAATGCAATAGAAGATATAATTAAAGTTACAAATATATTGCTTGAGAGAGTAAGAAGCTGGTATGAATATTTTTCATTTGATGAGGAAATAGATGGAATTTTTGATTTAAAAATAGGTGAGGAAGAGATAGACAAACAGGAGGAAAAAAATCTTAAAAATATAGCGAAAGTAATACAATTTTTGAACAATACAAGGGATGAACTGCAAAATTACATAAAAATTGCGATGGAAGAAATTGCACCAAATTTAACAGAGCTTGTTGGCTATTCAATAGCATCAAAACTTGTTGCAAAAGCTGGGGGCATCGAAAGACTCGCGAAAATGCCAGCAAGTACAATTCAGCTCCTCGGCGCAGAAAGAGCTCTTTTCAGGCATTTAAAAGATGGCTTGCCGCCTCCGAAGCATGGCATCATATTTCAGCATGAAATGGTAAATAAAGCCCCAAAAAATAAAAGAGGAAAAATAGCAAGAATGATTGCTTCAAAAATTTCAATTGCATGCAAGGCGGACGCGTTTACTGGAAATAAGATAGGAGAAAAATTGAAAAAAGAAATGGAAGAGGAATATAAGGAAATTATTCAGTATTTCCGAAAGTGAAAATTTAGAAATTAAGCCCTGAGGCAACATTCCATCTTAAGGAGGGATGGGAATGCCATGCCTCAGGATTTTCATTTCGTTTAATAGAAGCAAAATAGATTTTCATACCAGACATAACTCATTATATAAAGATGATGAATTTTTAGCTTCTCTTATCTATCTTTCAATTAGAAATAGATATCCAGAAAATGGTTGTAAAAGATTGAGAAAAATAGCAAATAAAAACATTCCAGATGCAGATACTTTTTATGAGAGATTAAAGAAGAAAAGCATGCAAGAAATAAGTAAAGAGTTTTGGGATATACAAAAAGACATAGTTGGGATAATTAGTAAAGAAAACAGAAACAAAAGAATAGAGATGCTGAAAATAATTTCATGGTTAAAACAAAAACTGCTGATTTTATCATAAGATATTTTTTCTTCCTTTTCATGTCTCTTTTGTACAATTTATGGTATTTTACTAGTATAGGTTACTCAATAACAGCGGAAGAATGGAAGGATTTAATTGAAGATGAATTTATAGCTGGCAAATGCATTGGAAATTATGCTCGACATGATAATTCAATTGAATTTATTACTCTTTCTTCTTCAGTTACAGGACTATCTTCTGCTTTTATTTTTTAAGATATAGTAAATTTCAGATAAACTTGTGCAATTGTTATTTATTTTGGAGAAAAACAAAAAATTTCCTAAAAATTGTTGTTGTAAAAGGCTTACAACATCAATTTATTATTCCATATGCGGAAATACTGTTATTAGCATTAAACTTTAATATTTGAAATTATTTACTTTTGTGATTCCTACAAAACTGTTTCTGACTAAAGGGGTTGGAAAGCATAAAGATCAGCTACAATCTTTTGAGCTTGCTTTAAGAAATGCTGGCATCCAGCACTGCAATCTTGTTAGTGTATCAAGCATTGTTCCTCCTCATTGCAAAATTATATCTGCTGAAAGGGGAAAAAAGTTGCTTTCTCCAGGACAAATAACATATGTAGTTATTGCAAGAAATTCAACAAATGAGCCAAATCGCTTAATTGCTGCTTCTGTTGGAATTGCTATTCCAAAAGATAGAAGTTTATATGGCTACCTTTCTGAATACCATAGCTTTGGAGAATGTGCAAAAATAGCTGGAGAAAAAGCTGAAGATTTAGCTGCAACAATGCTTGCAACAACTCTTGGAATTGAATTTGATCCAAATAAAGCATGGGATGAAAAAAAGCAGGTTTTCAGGATGAGTGGAAAATTTGTTAAAGCAAGCAATATAACACAAACTGCAAGAGGAGATATCCATGGCTTATGGACAAGTGTTGTTGCTGCAGCAGTTTTTATAGTGGAATAAAATGAAGAAAATAAATCCTATTTTTTCACCCTATGGATATGCTTTCAATTCCGCCCGCTTGGCGGAGGCTTGCGAGATATATAAAAAAATGATTGATAAAGACGCAACAATATGCTTTACTCTTGCAGGAGCAATTATTCCTGCTGGACTTGGAGGAGCGATAATTGAAATGGTGAAGCTTGGACTTGTTGATTTTATAATTTCAACTGGAGCAAATCTTTACCATGATATACATTTTGCTCTTGATTTGCCAGTTTATAAAGGAAATTTTAATGTTGATGACCGTGAGCTTGCTAAAAATGGAATAGTAAGGATATATGATATATTTATTCCTATTGAAACTCTTTTTGAAACAGATAAATACATACAGGAAAATTTTGATATTGAAGGAAATTTTTCAACAGCAGAAATTCACTATTATTTAGGAAAAAAATTGCTCGAAAATTCAAAAAAGCCAAATTCATCGCTTCTTGCAACATGTGCAAAATATGATGTGCCAATATACTGTCCTTCTCCTGGTGACTCTTCAATTGGAATGAATTTATCTTATTTAAGGCTTAAAAATAAAAAAATTCATAGTGATGTGGAAAAAGATGTTCTGGAAACAACCGCGATAATATACAATAGCAAAAAAAGCGGGGCAATAATTATTGGAGGAGGAGCACCAAAAAATTTCTTCATGCAGACTCAGCCAATGATAAGCCAAATATTTAAAATGAAGGAAAGAGGGCACGATTATTTCATCCAGATAACAAGCGACACGCCCCCATATGGAGGGCTTTCAGGCGCAACCCCCCAGGAAGCAATTTCCTGGAAAAAAATAGATGCGAAATCTAAAACATATGTTACTATTTATGGAGATGCGACAATAATTGCTCCTTTGCTATTTTCAAGTGTTAAAAACAAAAGAAGGAAGCATAAAAGATTGTATAGGAAAAGAGAAGAGTTTTTAGAAAAAATGATTGAAGAAGTAAAATGAAGTATACATATGAGAAATTTCATGAAGAAGTTAAAAATAAGTTAAAAGAAGCGATTAAAAAAATTTATAAAATTGAAGTTGAAATAAAAATTGAAAAGCAAAAAGTAGGGGATGCTTCTTTTGCTTGTTTTTCTCTTGCAAAAATTATTAAAAAAAATCCTGTTGAAGTAGCAGAAGAAATAAGCAAAAGCATAGAAGGGGATTTAATAAGGAAAGTGGAAGCAATAAATGGATACATAAATTTTTATATAGATGAAAATAAGGTTGCTGAAGAAACAATAAATTTAATAGATGAAATGAAGGATAATTTTGGAAGCTTTGAAAAAAATGGCATAAAAGTTATTGTAGAACATACTTCAGCAAATCCAAATGGACCATTGCATGTTGGAAGAGCGAGAAATCCAATAATTGGAGATACTATTGCAAGATTGCTTAAATTTGGAGGATATGATGTTATAACTCAATACTATGTTGATGATATGGGCAAGCAGGTTGCAATTCTTTTCTGGGGAGCAAAAAATCTGAAAATTGAAAAAGAAAATAAAAAGATGGACCATATTTTTGTTGAATATTATAAAAAGGCATTTGAAATGATGGAAAAAGATGAAAAAGTTAAGGATGAAATAAATGAAATAGTAAGAAAATGCGAAAGAGGGGATAAAAAAATTTTAAAGGAAATAAAAGAAGTATATGAAAAAGTTCTTGATGGAATAAAAGAATCTCTTGAAAATATAAATATAAGAATAGATGAATTTGTTGAAGAATCAAGATTTGTTATAGATGGAAGCGTTGAAAAATTAATTGAAGAAATTTCTTCTCTAGAATATATAAAGGAGGAGGAAAATGCCTTATATCTAGATTTAAAGCCTTTTGAAATCCATGGAATGGACAACAAATTCTTTTTAACCAGAAGTGATGGAACTTCTCTCTATGCCCTTAGAGATGTTGCATATCATATATGGAAAGGAAATAGAGCAGATATAATGATAAATATTTTGGGTGAGGATCATAAGCTTGAGGCAAAATGTGTTGAAATAATTTTAAGAGTTTTGAATAAAAAAATCCCTGAAAATATATTCTATGCTTTTGTTTCTCTTCCAGAAGGGAAGATGTCAACAAGAAAAGGAAGAGTAATTTATTTAGATGATTTATTTGAAGAAGCAATTGAAAGAGCAAGAGAGGAAGTGAAGAAAAGAAGAGAAGATGAAAAGCAGAAAATTGAATATATAGCAAGAAATGTTGCAATTGGAGCAATAAGATATAATATTATAAAAGTTAAGCCAGATAAAGGAATAGTTTTTAAATGGGAAGATGCTTTAAATTTTGAAGGAGAAAGTGCTCCTTTTATCCAATATGCACATGCAAGATGCTGTTCAATATTGAAAAAAGTTAGGTATGAAAAAGTAAAAGCGAAATATGAGCATGAAAGAGAAATAGAATTGATAAAGAAGATAGCATATTTTCCAGAAATTGTTAAGGAAAGTATAGAAAGTAGAAACCCGTCAATTATAGCTGAATATGCATATAAGTTAGCATCTTGCTTTAATATATTTTATAGAGATTGTAGAGTTATAGGAAGTGAAAAAGAAAAGGAAAGAATTGCTCTTGTAAATGCAACAAGACAGGTTTTAAAAAATTGCCTCAATTTGCTTGGAATAGAAGCTTTAGAAGAGATGTAAAATTATTCAATTTGTTCAAATTTACAATCCTCTGCATTTTTATCTTCTCTTATTCTAACAAAAGAGGGCATTCTTAGTTCATTAGATGTTTTTTCAAGATATTTTATTTCTGCAACAATTGAAGGAGCCGCCCATACCATGTCTGGAGGCGCCATTTCTGGATTAACGACAGGCGGCTTGGTTTCTCTTTTAAAATTTTTAAGCATATAATTCATTGTCTCAGTATCAAATCCAGATACTTTTCCAACATAAAATAAATCCTTTCCTTTATATAAAGCAATTGCAACAGAACTAATTTCTCTTTTACGTGATATATATCCAACTATAACAGCATCTATAATTTTTAAATTTTTTATTTTTAACCATTCTTTTCTTCTTTCTCCAGGATAATATTTGCTTCCTTTCTCTTTTGCAATCACACCTTCAATTCCTCTTTTTTCAATTTCTTCCCATAATTTCATTCCATTGTCAGTGTAGAAAATGGTTTCCAAATGTTCATCTTCTAAATCCTTTAAAAATTCTTTCCTTTCTTCTATTGATTTTTCTATAATTGGAAAATTATTTTTTTCTATTACATCAAAGATAACATAAGTAGCTGGAATTGTCTTTGATCTTATTTCAATCATAATTGGATTATCAATCTCTCTTTTTTGCAATAAATAAAAGTCGGGCAAGCCATTTTCATTATAACAAACTATTTCTCCATCAAAAACAAATCCTCTAAAACTTTTTAATTCCTTACTTATGAAAGGATATCTTTTTGTTATGTTTTTTCCTCTCCTATTAAAAAGTTTTACATTTTCATAAACTTCAGCGATGCACCTTGTTCCATCCATCTTTGGCTCAAAAAAGTAAGATGAGCTTTTCAGGATATCTTTATCTCCTTTAACACATAGCATCGGTTTATATTTCATTTTTCTAAGCTTGCTTTAAGAGCTTCCATCAAGCTCATTTTTTCTTCTTTTTCTTCCTCTATTTTTATTTCTTCTCCTTCCATCTTTTTCTTTATCAATTTTTTTATTTCCTCAAAAAAAGTATCTTTATATTTTTTGATATCAAAACTTCTGTTATAATATTTCTCTATAAGTAATCTTCCCAGCTCCCTTTCTTTTTCACTTATCTCAGGAATTTCATCTAAGTTTTCAAGTTCTTCAATATCATTTATTTCTTCAGAAAAATGCAAGATAGAAAGTATCATTCCATTTTTATATGGCTGTAAAGCACAGAGATACTCCTTATTTTTCATAATAATTTTTCCAATAGATGCTTTATTCATTTCTTCCATCAACTCTTTAAGCAAGAAAAAGGCTTTATCCTTTGCCTTCTGAGGAACAACATAATATGCATTTTCATAATAAATGGGTTGTAAATCTTTTATATCAATAAATTCGCATATTTCTAAATTATCTGTTTTCTTTGGAGTAATTTTCTTTATTTCTTCTGGCTCAACAATAAAATAACTTCCTTTCTCAAATTCTAAACCATTTACAATATCTTCCCTGCCAAGCTCTTCTCCAGATTCGCAAATCATTTTATAATGAATTGGCAATAGATGTCTTTTGCATAGCATCTTGAAATGAACTTTTTTTGATTTAACAGCTGAATATATTTTAACTGGCACGTTCACTAGTCCTATGCTTATATTTCCTTTCCAAACCGCTCTCATATTTTTTATTTTATTTAAAATATTTTAACCTTTCTAAATTATGAAGAGCTCTAGTTAATTAACGATATAAAAATTTAGGAAAATTTTTCTTTTGAAATGAGAGATAACAAATTGTATTTCTGAAATATGCTTACCAAATTTTTCGAAAATAGAAATGATCTAAATAAAAATTTTTATTTCCTTCTCTATTAAAATTTCTATTTCTTCATGATATTTTCCATATGTTATTTTTTCTTTTTTGCTTTCATTTCCAATTCTTATCTCAATATAATAATTGCTTGCCATATTTGTAACATTTTCAATAATTATGCTTTCATTTTCCTGCAATAAAATGCTCTGATTAAAAATCTCTTTGTTATCTAAAGTTAGTATATAAATTTCCGCATTTATGCTTTCATTCCTCTCATTTTTTATTTTTATTTTTAATGGCTCATAATTCATCCACCACATCAAAAATAGGGAAATTAAAAATATTGAAAAAATTAGCAAAAAAATTTTTTGCCAAAGCTTCATTTAAATTCTTCCCAGCAAACTATTTCATCGATTTTTTTCCTTATTTTTTCCACTGGCTTATCTTTAGGATAGCCGAGTGTCATTAAAGCAATTATTTTGCAATTATCTGGCACTTTAAGCACTTCTTTAGCCTTATCTTGATAAAAAGCCCCTATCCAACATGTCCCAAGCCCTCTTTCAGCAGCAGCAAGAGCAATATGCTCCATTGCAATTGCAAGATCAACATGGCAAGCAGGGATGCCATTGCTCATCACATAATCAGTATAGGTAGCAACGCCCGCAATCACAACAGGCGCCTGGCTCACAAACTTTTGATTTTTTGCCGCCTCGCACAGCTTTTGCCGCCTTTCCTTATCTTTTACAATGATGAATTTCCATTCCTGTAAATTTTTTGCGGAAGGAGCGAGGCGGGCATGCTCTATTATTTCAAGAATTAGCTCATCTGGAACATCTTTTTCTTCATATTCCCTTACACTTCTCCTATTTTTTATTATATCGATCAGCATTTTATCACATCGCTATGTTTTTAAATAGAAAAGTATTATTTAAACAATGTTCCAAGGGAAAATAAAAGCGGATTTTATGAAGCTAATTACAGATGCAATAGAAATACTTGTTGATGAAGCAAAAATAAAAATAAAAGAAGATGGAATATATGGAAGAATGGTTGATCCTGCACATGTTGGAATGATTGACTTCAAAATAGAGAAAGATGCTTTTGATGAATATAAATTTGAAAGTGAAGAAGAGGTTGCTTTTGATCTCGAAAAATTTTCTGGTATTTTAAAAATAGCAAGTAGCAATGATATGGTAGAAATAAAATATGGAAAAGAGGAAGGACGATTAATCATAACGGTTGGTAACATAACAAAGAAAATTGGATTGCTTGACGCCTCGGAAATGCCTGATACAAAAGTTCCTTCTTTAGAGCTGCCAGCAGAAATTGTGGCACCAACAGAGCAAATACATCAGATAATAAGAGCGGCGGAAGGAATTTCTGACCACATAGTTCTTGAAGGAAATAGGGATTATTTTGAGGTGAGGGCGGAAGGAGATAATGATAGCGTTGAACTAAGGCTCAAAAAGGAGGATTTGATAAGCATAAAATGCGAGGAAAAAGTAAAAAGTATGTTTCCAATAGATTATCTTGGAGATATGATTAAAATAGCAAAAGATGCAAGTCCTGAAATAAAAATAAATTTAGGAAATAACTATCCTGTTAAATTGAGTTTTGAATTGGCTGGAGGAATAATAAAAATAGTTTATTTACTTGCTCCAAGGATTGAGTCAGATTAAATAAATTTCTTTAATACTTTTTGCATTAATTTCACTTCTTACATATATTTCCATAAATCCATCTTTTTCTCTTATCTGCTCAATTGAGCCATTTATAATTTTATAATTTCCTGCTTCAACAAAAAATTTCAGATGAACTGTTAAATTTATTTCAAGATTGTTTTCAACTATAATTTTTTTATCTCCCTCATACGTATAATTTAGCATATAGGAAGGAATTGAATATTTTGGCTCTTTATAATTTAAGGAATAAATGCTCCAATTACAAAATTCAATTATTCTATAACCCCAGTAATCCTTACAAGAGCTTGAAGGAGTAGTTGTTGTGATAAATGTCGTATTTTCAAAAAAAGTTACATCATCTGCATGTATATGCCCAGCCAGAATAAAATTTACATTATAATTTTTTATTAAATCAAGAATTTTTTCCCTTCCATAATAGCTTTTTCCTAAAAGAGAATTATTTTTTGTATCCCATAAAGGATTATGATGTAAGCAAATAAATTTTATTGAATAATTTGATTTTTTTAGCTCTTCTTCAATCCATTTAATTTGCTCATCACGTATAGCTCCACCCCAATTTAGTGGTAAAAAGGAAAAAGTAAATCTATCTTTTTTATCCAAATCATATGAATTTACTATTATAAAATGTGCTTTTCCATAGCTAAATGAATAATTTTTAAATCCAAAATAGCTATTCCAGATTTCAAAACCATCATTGCTTGCTTTAAAATATCCATCATGATTTCCAGGGCAAAGATAAACAGGAATATCAAATTCTTGCAATATTTCATATAATTTTTCATATTCCTCTTCATATATTGCTCCAAAAACAAGGTCACCAGTAATTATAGCAAAATCGGGCTTAATTAAATTTATTTCTTCTATACATTTTTTTATTGCCCTTGAGTCAATTTTTTCCTTTAAATTTATTTTTACTCCTCTTGGGTCACCAACGTGTAAATCACTTATATGAGCAATTTTAAAATTTCCTGATATATTTTCAACAACATTTATTGCTTTTTCTTCTTTTCTTTCAATTCCATCAACTATAACTGTTAAATTGTAAAGCTCGCAAGGCGCAGAAAAAGGAACTTTTGCATTGATATAAATATTATCTTTTATTGAATAATTTTCTATTTCAAGATAAATTTCATCGATAATTGGCTCATAAGCGGTTTCAATTTTTGCCTCTATTTTATTGAAATAAATTTTTTCTATAATTATTTCAAAATTTTTTCCTTTTTCAACTATTGCTGGAAAATAGCTTCTTGGATAAATAATTTCAAAAGATAAATTTTTGGGAAGAGATGGGGGAATTAAAGTAAGGATGATTAAAGCAAATATTATCTTTTTCATATAGATATTTTTTTGATATTTTTAAAATTTATTAAAAATTAATTTTAACTTTTTTCAAAAAGTTTTAATCTTGCTTCATATTTATTATTGCCACAATGATGAGGAATTACATGCGGAGATATGAAGAATGATGGGCGATCTGAGTGGCTATCTCACAATTCTATCAACAACCATTGCCATTCTTTTAGTTTGAATTACATCATGGCATCTTATAAAATCTGCTCCATTTGCAATAGCAATTGCTTCCGCTCCTAAGCTACCAGAAAGCCTTTCTTCCGGCGGCGTTCTTGTTATATTGCCTATAAATGTTTTTCTTGAAATGCCTATAAGAAGAGGTTTTTTTAAATTTTTCAGCTCGTAAAGACGGGCTATTATTTCACAATTATCTTCTATTCCTCCCGTCCTTTTTCCAAAGCCAATTCCTGGATCAACTATTATCTTTTCTATTCCTTTTTTAACTGCAAAATCTATTCTTTCTTTTAAAAAATAAAAAATTTCTTCAACAACATCTTCATAATATGGAGCAATCTGCATATTTTTTGGCTCCCCTTTCATGTGCATTATGCAAACTGGCAAATCATGGGCAGCTATAATTTCCGCCATTCCTTTTTTCCTTAAAGCAAAAACATCATTTATCATATCAGCTCCTTTCTCAATCGCTTTTTCCGCAACTTCTGGCTTATAGGTATCGATTGAAATTGGTATCCTGATTTCGCTTTTTATCCCTTCTATAACAGGCAAAACTCGCTTCATTTCTTCTTTTGCATCAACTTCACTAGCAAACGGGCGGGTTGAGGCGCCGCCAACATCTATAATATCTGCTCCTTCCTTTTCAATTTGCCTTGCTCTCTCAATTGCTTTTTCATAATCAAAATATTTTCCTCCATTGTAAAAAGAGTCAGGAGTAACATTTAAGATGCCAACTATATATGTTCTTTTCCCTATATGAAAATTTTTTTTGCCTATTTTAATTCTTATTTTCCTTTCCTTTATGATTTCCTCTATTTCTTCAGAAATTTCATTCAGCCTTCTATATTGCTTTTTCAATTTTTTTAATAAAATGCTAATTTGCTTTTCACTTCCTGTAATTAAAACATCTGTTTTTTCAGCATATGGAGGCAATGCATTTTTTGAAATTGCGGCATCTCCTCCTAAGGAAAGCATTTCCTGCTTTATAATCAATGCATCTTGAGGAGCAACATCTTTTAATTTTATATTCAGATGAAAAAATTTTGGAAGCATTATTTTTATTGCTTCGTTTTCAACACCTATTCTTTTCATTTCTTTTTCAGCTTCTTTCTTATTCTTTATTACTCTTATCATACTATCACATCGTTTTTGGCAATATGCTTCGATGAATTGCAATATTTGAAATTATAAATGCAAGAGGTGGAATAAATGCAAGAAGAAAAATGAAAGGATTTATTACACTTAGCATTATTGGAACAAGAGAAAAGTTTATATAATAGTGTGCTCCAATGTATTTTCTAATTTCATCTCTTATAAATTTCTTAATTGAGAGTAATTTATAGCTTATATAAAGCATTATAATGCTCAAAATTGAAAGAATGATAAGCTGAATTAAAGCATCTTCAAATATTTTATGGAATGGATAAAAAATGAAGAAAAGATAAATAAGTTGCAATGAATAAGCAAGGAACTTAAATGAAAAAGGAATGAAAATTTTTTTCTCTACTCTTACTCCAAGTTTTATTGCAAGAGTATTTGCTTTTGCTTTATAATCATGCTCCGCATCTTTCAGCCCGCCTGCTATAAATTGCATGAAAAGAACTTGCAATGTTCCAAGAATTGCAGTGATATATGCTATTTCTTTTATATCTTTGCTTACTGTATATGCTCCATAAAAAATCAACAAAAATATACCTAAAGCAACAAAAATGTCCATTGCTGGATATTTTTTGCTTATTAAATCATAAATTGTTATTGATATTGCAGATAAAATTAAAATTGAAATTGAAAGAAAATTTGAATAGATATATGAAATTGAAAAACCTAAAAATAAAGAGAGGGAAAGCATTAATATCACAAAAATCCATGCATTGCTAATTTTTATTTTCCCGCTTACAAGAGGTCTTTCTTTTAGCTCATGAGAAAGAGAATCAACTTTATAATCAATGATATCATTAAGAGCAAAACCATAGCAATGCCCGAAAAAGCCCACAAGGAAAAAGAGGAAAAGATAAAATAAGCTACTTTCTCCATTGCAAAAGGCGCCGAGCACAGGCGCAAGCGCGGTTAATCCAACATTAAATGAGCGAGAGAGCTTAAGATATTCCTTAATCATGTTTTGTAAATAAAAATTTGTATTTTATATTTGTTGTTATCTTATCTTTTCTACTTGAGCCATCCTAAGGAATGGTAAAAATGCTTTTATAGAAGGAAAAATTAGCCATGGCCCAGTTATGCTATCCCACCAATTAAAGCGAGCATTAACTCTATAATTTTCTTCTGAATTAAAATTATATATTCCATATCTTCTATTTTTCCAGATATTGCAATGATGAACTATAAAATTATTTTTAATATCGCAGAAAGCTGAATCGCCTAAAAGTATTATAAATTTTAAAATTTTCAGAAGAATAAATGTAAATTCCGCAAATCATATCGCTTATATTGCTCAGATAATAAACTGGCTTTCCATTCACAATTTCTCATTAATTCCTGTAGCAGTGCTTGCATTTTTGTCCCATTCCTCTACGATATAAGGATTGTTTTCTGAGCCATAAATGGGGCATGTGGCTTCTGGGCATTTGCTGTAATTGCTAAAATTGCTGAAATAAAATTAGCCCATATAATGCGTACTTTATCTTCATCTTTCCTCCATTCTCCTTGACGAAAATAAAAGTCCAATTATGATTCCCCCAACCAAGGAAATAAATGCTACCGCAAAAAATTGGTTTTTGTTTTGAATTTCTTCTTTTATTTCATTTGGAGGAGCTATTAAATTTACTTTTTCAATATTTGTAGCTTTATAACCTTTTGATAGGCAAAGAGTATTTGCAATTATATATGCATCTTTGTAATAAATTAGGGAATTTAAAACATCACTATTCTCAATACTTCTTGCAAATTCATTATAGCTGATTGCTAATATTGGCTCTATTCCAAAGCTTCTTGCTTTCTGAATTGAATAGCTTGCCATTTCTTTTGTTCTATTTAACTTATCATTTAAATCATCGATTCCAATTGTTTCTATTGCAAGATTTGAATTTGATATTGCTTCAAGAGAATTAAATAAACTTGCTGCTGGAAAATTTTCTTTTTGCTCATTAGCCCTTGAAATTGCTTCGCTTGCCTTATTTATAAAATTGCTTGAATAACCTGTTTCTTGGCATAAAATATTTGCATATGAAAAAATATCTTCTGCATAGCTGTAATATTCTTCAGCAATTTCTCTTATCCAAGCGTCATCAATTATATAGCTTTCATTGAAATAATTGCTCAAATTCATCCACCAATAGGCAGTGAAGCATCTCTGGCATGCATATGCAAGATTATAAATAATTTCAAGCTCATCTCCACTTTTATTTAAGTATTCTTTTGCTTCCAGAATTCTTTTTTGTGCCGAGCCAATACACTGCAAGCTTTCCAATCCTTTTACTTCAGCTTTTTCTATATCAAAAATACTTTTATTGATAATTTCCTCAACTTCACTTCTTATTTCTTCAATTTTTTTACCATTATAATAAGCGCATGCATAAATTACAAATAGCGAGTTTATTTTTGATTGAAATGCCTTGCTTATTGCATAATAATAAAATTCATTATATGATGCATTTTTGGCTTCATCAAGATTTTTTTTCGCTGCGTCCAAGGAATTTGAAACTATGCTGCGAGGATTATACCATGGCCATCCTAAGGGCAAACTTGTTTTGCTTCTATTATCTACTGCTTCATTATACAATTCTTCCGCCTCCCTTATAATTTCTTCTGCCATTGGTTCCATTATTTTTCCATAAAAATCAGAAGATATCAGTAGCTTGTCAGATTTCTCTTCCTCAATTTTATAGCCAGTAAAATAACTCAATGCATCGTTTATATCCTCTACTTCTATCACACTCATTCCATATTTTTTATATAGCTCTTCAGAAACATTAACCGCAACTTTTTTGTAAATAGTAAGAAAGCCAATTCTCTCTTCAACTGTTTTATATTCTATAATCTGCCCTTTTGGAATCAAAAAATATTTAAAGCCAGCTGAGCCAGCAGCATTTCCTTTTTCAAGAATTCCTCCAACTGGACCAATGCTTGCGTCTGGATTTATCATTCCTGTCATTATCACTCCATCATTTATGCTCAAATTTTCAAGCAAGCAAATCGCAGCAATTGCCATCACTGCGCCGGCGGAAGGGCCGCCAACAATTGGCGATGATGAAACAACTCTAAAAATGAAGTCATAGCTTTTAATATCTTTTCCAGTTAGAGAGCAAGCAACAAATACAGCAAGCTTTGCTGAGCCCTGCATATCAAGCTGGGTCATTGGTTTTGTTGTTACAAAAACATTTCCACTTCCATTCATCATTGTAACATTTATTTCAGTTAGCACGCCTACATAACCATCGTCATTTTTTGCAACTGCTGGAGCAAAAAGAGATATGTTGCGATAAAAAATTTCTTTTTTCCATTCATTTACAGGAATTGCATTTATTGAATTTGCGAATATAAGCAAAATAACAAAGGCGAGTAATTTTTTCATAGTAAAATAAACTATCGCAAAAATAAATTTTATTGTTCATTTATCGAAATTGTTAAGCCATTTTATAATTTCAAAATATCTCTGGAAAATAGTAATTAAGCCAGCAAAAATAAAATAGATCATTACCCATTCAAGAATAAAAAATCCAAATACCTTATACGGAATAAAAAATTGAATAATCATCACAACAAAAAGAATTACAATTCTATCCGCTCTCCCAAGCAAGCCGGAATAAAGCCTTTTATAGCCAACCGCCTGCGCCTGCGTGCCAAGATAGCTAACAAGCAAGATTATTGCAATTGCTGTAATTCCAAGAATTTTATTTATCCATAAGGAGAGAGCAACTCCTCCAAAAATAAAGGCATCTGAAAAGCGGTCTATTGTATGATCTATAAAATCGCCTTTTTTGCTTTCCTTCTTTTTAATTCTTGCAATTTCTCCATCAAGAGCATCTAAGAAGCCATTTATAATTACAAAAAAAGAAGAAAGAAGAAGGAGATATCTTTTCTCATATGAAAAATACGCTGAAATTCCAGCAAAAAAAGCAAAAAGAAGAGAAAAATAGCTCAGAAAATTTGCTTCTAATTTTATTTTATTTGCAATTGGAGCCATTATTTTTTCTACCTTGCTTCTATATCTATCAAACATTTTCAATCAACCACTCACTATAATCAATTTTACCATAGCATGCTTTAGGTTTTTCCTTAATTATTCTATCTATTTCTTTTGCAACATCAAGCATGCTTTTATTCGTAGAATCTATTTCCCACACTATTTTATGTTTTTGCAATGATTTTTGAAGTATAACATCTAAAGCTTCAGCTTCAATATTTTCCTTTATTTTATTCTCATCCCATCCTTTTTTAATCAATCTTTTTTTAAGCTCTTCAGGATGGCATCTTAAAATAATAACAGCATCAACACTTAAAAGATGGCTTAAATGTCCTTCTATTATTAAAATCCCTTCTTCCTTAATTTTCTTTATAAATTTATCCATCTTTTTTTCATCAACTATTTTGCTTTTTCTCGCCTCATCATATCCAACAACAAATTTTTCATATATTTCTTCTATTCTCAGAATTTTATAACCCATTTTTTCAAGCAACTTTGCAACCTCACTTTTTCCTACGCCTGGCGTTCCAGTTAATGCTATTTTCATTTTATTATCTCTATAAATTCATAAGCATCCTTCCCTTCATAAAAGCAATAGTGTATTTTCCTATAATTTTTCTTGAAATTGAAAACATCTTCTCTAACTTTAGAAGGATTCTCCCTATCAATAAGCAATCTCTTGAAAAACATAGCAATTTCTTCCATTTCTCCTTCTTTCATTCCAAGCCTTGTAAGCTCCTGCACCCCAAGCCTTATTCCAGATGGCCTTGCTGGATGCTCGTCTCCTGGCACCATATTCATATTTGTTATTATACCTCCTTCTTCAAGAATTTCAGCCGCTTCCTTTCCCTTTTCTTTTCCAACTCTAAACAAAACTTGATGAGATTCTGTAAATCCATACTCTTTTCCTAAAACATCAAAACCAAGATTATATAAGCTTTCAGCAAGCTTTTTTGCATTTTTTACAATTTGTTCAGCATATTCCTTTCCAAATTTCAAATGTTCAGCTAAAGCAATTGCCTTTGCAGCAACATGATGGAGATGATATGAAGATGTAACTCCAGGAAAAACCGCCCAATCAAGATATTTCATTTCCTTATCCTCTTCTTTTGTTTTATTTGCAAGTATAATTCCTCCCTGTGGACCAGGAAGCGTTTTATGGGTTGAGCCAGTCATCACATCCGCTCCTTCTTTAAGTGGCTGTTGAAATTTTCCTCCACCAATTAATCCTAGCACGTGTGCTGCATCATATATAACTTTTGCATTTTCTTCATGAGCAACTTCAGCAATTTCTTTAACAGGTGTTGGGAAAAGAAAAACACTCTGTCCGAGTAAAGCAAGTTTTGGCTTCACTTCCCTTATTAATTTTATTGCTCCATCAACATCTATATTCATCTTTTCTTCATCAAATGGATAAAAATGCAAATTTAGCCCCCTAAAGCCAGCCGCCCCCCATTTGCCATAAGAAATATGCGCTCCATTGGCAGTGTCAAGAACTGTTACATTGCTTCCTGGCTCAGCAAATGCTTTAAATACCGCCATATTTGCAACTGTTCCAGAAGTTGGACGTACATCCGCATATTTGCAATCAAATAGAATTTTTGCAAGCTCAATTGCTTTCTTTTCTACTTCATCAAAAAACTTGCATCCCTGATAATATCTATTTCCTGGTGTACCTTCAGCATATCTTCCATGAAAATCGGTTATAAGCATTTCTTGGCATAGAGGAGATAATATATTTTCAGATGCTATCATTGGCAGGCAATTGCCAAAAAATTCATTATTCTTTCTCGCCATTTCTCTAACGAAGAGTGCTTCTTTTAACCAATCCATACAAGCAATAGAAAACAAGAATAAAAAATTATGCAATCCAGTAAAATATTTTATATTCCTTTCCTATTTCAACATGCATTGGATTGAAAAAATAATGAAGGAGATTGACAATTCAAGAATATTTCTAAAGAAATGTGAGTTATATGCATATGGTTTTGATGCTTCAATTCATCATGCAACTCCAGATATAGTTATAAAGCCAAAAAATGCAAGTGAGGTAGAAAAAATAGTTAAAATTGCAAATGAGCATTGCATACCAGTGATTGCAAGAGGGGCTGGCACTGCGCTATGCGGGCAGGCGGTGCCAATATATGGAGGAATTTTGCTTGATATGACAGGAATGAATAAGATAAAGGAAATAAATGTAAATGATTTGTATTGTGTTGTTGAGCCTGGCGTTGTGTATGCAAATTTAAATGAAGAGCTTGCTAAATATGGCTTCTTTTTCCCTCCTACTCCTGGAAGTGGGGATGTTTGCACTATTGGAGGGATGATTGCGGTAAATGCATCTGGGGCAAGAGCAATAAAATATGGAGCAACTCGTGACTATGTTCTTGGCTTAGAAGTTGTTTTTCCTTATGGAAGAAAAAGACTTGGTGGATTTACACTAAAAAATTCATCTGGCTATCAGATTGAGAGGCTTATTGTAGGAAGTGAAGGAACTCTTGGAATTATAACTGAAGCGACAATAAGGCTTGTTCCTTTGCCAGAAAAAAGAGCAGTTGCTTTATTGCCTTTTAATGATGTAATTGATGCTGGAAAATGTGTTTCAAAAATAATAAGCAGTGGAATAACTCCATCAAGCCTTGAAATAATGGATAGCATTTGCATAAAAGCAGTTAATAAAGCCATGAATCTTGGCCTGCCAGATGTTGAAGCATTGCTTTTCATTGAACTCGATGGAAAAGAAAGTGAAGTTAAGGATGAAATAGAGAAAATAAAAAAATTGTTTAAAGGAATAGAATTCACAGATGATGAAAAAGAAATGCAGAGATTATGGAAAGGGAGGAAGGGAATTCTTCCTTCTTTATCAAGATATGGCGATAATATGGTTTCAGTAAGCTTAGCTGATGATATGTGCTTGCCTATTTCAAAAATACCTGAAGCAATAAAAGAATTTCAAAAAATTGCAAAAAAATATGGAATAATAGTTGGCACATATGGGCATGCGGGCGATGGCAATTTGCATACAAAAGTTTTGCTAAATCCAAAAGATGAAAATAACTGGAAAAATGCAGAAAAAGCGGTAGATGAAATCTATAAAACAGTAAAAAAACTTCATGGCGTTGCAAGCGGGGAGCATGGCATCGGCATAACAAAGGCGCCGTGGATGGATGAAGATGCTGAAACAATGGAAAAAATAAAAAAAGCGATTGATCCAAATAATATAATGAATCCTGGAAAAATGATGCAGTGGAAAAAGAGCATAATTTCTTATCTGAGATATAAATAAATATAATTTTTTTATTCATAGCATGGAAATTTATGATGAAATACTCTGTTGCACTGCCTGTGGATTTTGTAAAAAACCATATTATTCATACAATTTTACTGAAAAAGAGATTGATTTTCCAAAAGGAAAAATAATGATTGCATATGGATTGCTTAACGGAGAAATAAAAGAAGATATGGATGTAGTTAAAATATTGCAGGATTGTTCTCTTTGCAAGAGATGTGAAGAAGATTGTCCTTCAAATATAAAAATAGCTGAAATAATAAATGGGACAAGATATAAATTGAAGAATTTGCTTCCAGAGCATAAAAAAATTTATGAAAATTTTCACAAATATAAGAATATATTTGGAGAAGAGAATTTTTCATATGGAAATGGAAAAAATGCATTTTTTATGGGATGCTTGGTTAAAAAAGAGATGAAAGATGTTATAATTTCTTTGCTTGATAAAATTGGAGAAGATTTTAAAATAATAAGCGAATGCTGTGGCTATCCTTTAAGGAAAATTGGAATAAATTTTAAGAAAAAAAATTTAGATGGCTATGAAAAAATTTTATTTTCCTGCCCTAATGGAATGATTGAATTTATGAAGCATAGCCCAATTCATATAAGTCAGTTTTTTTCAAAATGTGATTTTAAAAGAGATGGAAAAAATTATATATATCATGATTCAGAATTTTTAGGAAGATATCTTAAAATTTATGAAGAGCCGAGAGAAATAATAAAAAAGATTGGAAATCTAATTGAATTCAAGGAAAATAGAAAGATGGCGAGATGGTGTGGGGGAGAAATTGAATATAAGCTTGCTTTTCCAGAAAAAGCAGAAGAGCTTGCAAAATATATTGCAAAAGAAGCAAAAGAAAAGAATGCAACAATTGTAACATCTTCACCTCATTGCTATAGCCATCTTAAAGAATATGATGCAATAGATTTAGTTCAGCTAATTGAGGAAAAATTGAAAAACTTTTAAAACAGTGAAGCATTTTCTATCGTGATTAACATGTTCGGGAAACCAAAAAAGAGTTATATAGATCTTGAAGAAGTAGGAGTTGAAAAGAAAGAAGAAGCAAAAATGTTTGTTAGAATAGCGGAAGTGCATAAATATGAAGATATAAAAGAACTAATAAAACACATTTACGAAGGAAATATGTTGCTCATGGATATATCTCCAATATCTGCTGATAGCATAGAAGTGGAAAGAATAATAAATGAGATGAAAAAAGTGGCAAGTGATATAAATGGTGATATAGTTGGAATTGATAGAAATCGCTTCATCATAACTCCAGCGGGAGTAAAAGTTGATAGAAGAAAAATAAAAACATATTAAATCAAAAATCTTTCAAGCTCTAAAAAATCAAGCCATTCTTCTTTGCAGTCACATTGCAGCTCTTTCATCTTTTGAGTTAATGAAAAATTTTTTAATTCTTTCAAAAATGTTTCATCGCATCTCCCGCAATTATGCGCGCCGCGTGGTGTGCCGCCCGCAACAACATCACATCTTATAATGCCATTATAAATTTCCTTGCTTTGCTTTATTACTTCTACAACACTCCATAGCCAGGGAGGGCGATAAATATTCTTTTTCCATAGAATTTCAACGAGTGTCTTGCTATGAATTGCAACAGGATTAAAAGAAATTATATCAGCAATATCTTTTATTTTTTCTACACTATAGATTGCATCTTTTATTGCATCATTTTCAGCAAGAAATGGTGGTTTAATTAAAATATAAGCTCGCAAACTTTTTCCTTCTTGCTTTACTTTTTCAGCGGCGCAGAGCCATTCTTCAAATTTAAACCCCTTATTTATTGAATATTCAAGCACTTTATTGTTTGCTGATTCAAGTCCCATAGCTACTTCAATATTTTTTTGCTTTAAATTTTCAATCGCTTCTATAAATTCTGGTCTGCTCTCAATAACTATTTTGCTTGCTTTTTCAAATTTATTGATTATGTAATTTTGCATTTCTACTGACAATTCATTTTCATCAAGAAAGCTACCAGATGTATATATCTTTACAACTTTTTCCCCGTCATATTCTCTTAAAACAAAATTTATTTCCTCCATTATCTCTTCCTCGCTTACTTCATAGCTCTCCTTAAAATATCCGCACATTGTGCAGCCGCCCTGCTTCGCCCATCTACAGCCGCTTGTGTGCAAAATAAATGCAAATGAATCAACAATTTTATTATTTAAAATTTCTTTTTCCTTCCATATTCTTGGCTTTCCTCTTTTTGCTTCGTGCTTTCTCAAATTTTTAACAATTTCATTCAATTTTTCCATTGATAACAATTAATTATATTTATTTAACTATGCTCAACCTTAAATAGAAATTTTCCTTTACTTTTGTGAATAAAGTCGGAAATTACAAGATCAAGCCCTTTTCAAAATATAGAAAAAATGTCGAACTTATAGCAGGCGAAGGATGGCGCAAGCATAGCATCCATTATTTAGTTGAAGCAGATGTTACAGATTCTCTTGAAATAATAAAAAATTATAAAAAGAAAGGAGAAGATGTCTCCTTTACTGCATGGATTATAAAATGTCTTGCTGAAGCTCTTGTTGAATATAAAGAATTAAATTCCTACAGGCTCGGAAGAAATAAAATTGTGATTTTTGATGATGTGGATGTAGCCATACCTGTTGAAAAAAGAATTAATGAAGAATTTATTCCTATGGCATATATAATAAGAAGAGCTAATGAAAAAAACCTAAAAGAAATAACCGAAGAAATAAGGAATGCACAGAAAAAAGAGGGAGAGGAGCAAGTTCTTATTAAGCTAAGTTTTATTGAAAGAATTGTTATTAAATCTCCTTATTTTATAAAAAAATTTGTTTTATTTTTGCTAAGGAGAAGAGGTATTTTAAAGAAAAAGCACATGGGAACAGTTGGTGTAACATCTATTGGCATGTTCAGCAAATTTTCTGGATGGCTAATTCCTTTAGGAGGAACTACTTCGCTACTTGTTGCAATAAATGGAATAACAAAAAAACCAGGCATAAAAAATAATAAAATTGAAATAAGGGAAATTTTGCATCTTACCATCACTTTTGACCATGATTTAGCAGATGGAGCAATTATTGCTAGATTTATAAGTAAATTTGTTGAATTGATTGAAAATGGCCATGGATTAGGCTGACTTGCTGTTAGAAAGAAAAGAGGCATAATAATATTATTTTTCTTCATTTGTTAAAAATACAACAAAGCCAAAAATAACAAATCCTTCTCTTATTTTTTCTTTTCCTCCCGCTTCAAGATGAACTTTTATTGGAGAAAGAGTTGCTAAAAAGCAAAATCTACCACACCCATTTCCTTGGTATCATTTCTTTTTCCAAAAATAGAATAACTTCATACCACTCTCGATTAACTCCTCCATGGAAGAAGCAATATAATCGTAAATAAAAAAATGCACGCAACTGTAGAGAGAATTGTTTGCGTATTTGTGCACTATCACAAGAAGGAAGAAATTGCAGTTTTTAAAGGAGCTTGAAATGTTAGCAATAAATATTGCAAACAACATTTTAATCTAAAAATTTAAGTATAGCTAATAGATATCTTCTACATGAGGCATCTGAAATTATTTACTCCAGGACCAACAGAAGTGAGAGAAGAAATTTTGCAGGAAATGGCTGTTCCGCAAATATATCATCGCTCAGCAGAGTTCAGCAAACTATATGAAGAAATAACAACAAAACTTCAGAAAGTTTTATACACTCAACAGCCAGTAATTATTTTTCCCTCTTCATCAACTGGCGCAATGGAGGCGGCGATTTGCAATGGTGTAGCGAAGAAATGCCTTAATTTAGTTAATGGAGCTTTTTCTAAAAGATGGCATGAGATAACAAAAGGAAATGGTGTGCCATGTGATGCTTTTAGCATTGAATGGGATAAAGCAATAAAGGCGGAGATGGTAGAGGAAAAACTTGATAGCGGGGAATATGATGCTGTAACTCTTGTTTTCAATGAAACATCGACTGGCTTAATGAATCCTTTAAAAGAAATTTCAGAAGTTGTGAAGAAATATGATGATGTTCTTTTCTTTGTTGATGCAGTATCTGCAATGGGAGGAGTTAAGATAGAAGTAGATAAGCTTGGAATAGATATGTGCCTTGCTGGTGTGCAAAAATGCTTTGCATTGCCATCTGGAATAACTGTTGCATCTGTTAGCGAAAGACTGCTTGAAAGAGCGAAAAATGTTCCTCCAAGAAGTTATTATTTCAATTTGAATTTGCTTTATAAATATCACCAGAAAAATCAAACAATGGTTACTCCTCCAATTTCCCAGATGTTTGCATTGAATAAGCAACTTGATTATATCCTTAATGAAGAAGGACTTGAAAATAGATTTGCAAGGCATGAAAAAATGGCAAAAATTGTTCAGGATTGGGCAAGAAAATATTTTGATCTCTATCCAGAAAAAGGATATGAATCAAAAACTGTTACATGCATAAAGAATACAAGAAATATATCTGTTAAAGAATTAAATGAGCAACTTGCAAAATATTACATGCGAATATCAGATGGATATGGTGATTTGAAAGGAAAGACTTTCAGAATAGCACATATGGGCGACTTACAAGTTCAGGATATAAAAGGTTTGCTTGCAGTAATTGAAGAAATTTTAGGACTTTAATGAAGGAAAGAATAAGGAAGGAATTACTTGAAAAAAGAAATTCTTTATCAACATATGAGATACTTGAGAAAAGCAATATAATTTTGAATAAACTATACGAGCTTGAAGAATTTTTAAAAGCAAATAGAATTGCGAGCTATATTTCATTTGGAAGCGAAGTATATACGCATGGATTGATTAAGGAATATTCAAAAAAGAAAGAGCTTTTTGTTCCATTTATAAAAAATGGTGAAATATTTCTTGCAAGAATAAATTCATGGGAAGAACTTGAAAGTGGAGCATATGGAATTCTTCAGCCAAAAAATCCGAGAATAGAAAATGGAAATATTGATTTAATAATTGTTCCAGGAATTGCATTTGATGAAAATGGAAATAGAATAGGCTATGGAAAAGGATATTTTGATAGATTATTAAAAAAAATTTTTTCAAAAAAAATTGCACTTGCATTTGATTTTCAGGTTTTGAAAAATATTCCAAATCAAACACATGACATTAAAATGGATATGATAATTACTGAAAAAAGAATCATAAAATGCTATGTTCGATGAATGTTTTAGATAGTTCGATGTTTGTTACATATTATTTATAAACTATATAATGATTTTTAAGAGGGGAGGGAAAATGCCTCCCTCTCTTTTTAATTTTTCCTCCCTCCCCCTGCCTCCAATAAGTTTTTTTAATGAAAACAATTATATGCTTTATGAAAGCATTGGCATTTGCAATATTTCTTATAATGATTGCTCCTATAGCAGTTCAAAAAAGCAATGAAAATATTTTTTCTGGCTATACAAATTTTATTTATAAAGAAGGTTATCCTGTTTTGCCATATAAATATGAAACATATGTTTTT
>JAWAYL010000008.1:0-36092 GCA_038818725.1 Thermoplasmatota archaeon
CACTGATTTCATTATCTTGAATTAATGTTTCAACATTCTCACTTTCATTATTTTCCTCCTGATTTATATATTCCTGGATATCATCTTTTTCTGCTTCATTGCTTTCATTCTCTTGATTTTCGACATTTTCATTTGCTCCATTTATTCCTTCTTGAGTTTCTTCTGTTTCGTTTTCATTGATTTCATTATTCTCTTCAATTAATTCATTTGAAATATTTTTCTCCTGATTTATATCTTCAATTTTATTTTCTTGAATTATCTTGTTGTTTCCTTCCTCCGAGTAATTTTCAAGTGTTTCAATCTCTTTATTTTCCTCTTGATCTATAATCTCCTCCTGTATGCTATCCTTCTGCTGATTTTGAATTAAATTATTGCTTTCATTTTTTATTGCATCAAAAAGCTTCGGAAAAATTAAATAAAAAAGAGAAAGGAATGAAGAAGGCAAATAATGAGATATTTTTTCTTCAATAGGAGATGCTTCTATATAGCTATAAATAGATGAAGAAATCATGCATATGGCAATAAGCAATGCTATTAATTTCATATTGCTCACATTTTGCTAACAAAATGTTAATAAATTGCAATTATATAAACTTTTCCAAAACAATTATAAATCGATTTTGCATTAAAACCAAATGAGGAAAAAAATAATGCTTATAGTTGATGATGAAAAAGAAATACATGAGTTAATTAAGGAATATCTTTCTCCACTAAATATTGAATTTTATTCCGCTTATAATGGAAAAGAAGCGATAAAAATTTATAATGAGCTTATGGCTAAAAATAAAAAACCTGATTTAGTTGTTATGGATTTAAATTTATCTGGTTCAAGAAAATTTGAGGATTTAATAAAGCAAATGGAAGGAAAAGAAATGGATGGAGTAAAAACAACAGAAGAAATATTGAAAATAGATAGAAATGCAAATGTTGTTGGTTTCACTGCATTTGCCCATCTTGAATGGGGAAAAAGATTAAAGTCACTTGGAATAAAAAATGTTTTTGGAAGAGAAATAGGATTTGATGGATTTGCTAAAAAAATAAGCGAAATTCTATCATGAAAAGGATTTTTGCTTATTGCAAGCTGATTCGCCTTCCTGGGCTTGGCGGGCTCGCTATTCCGCCAGTATTTGGGGCTATCTCTGTTGGAATTTATGATTTTTATTCTCTTGCTCTTCTTTTTTTAATTGGGGCTTTTTCTGCAATCTATGGATTTGTTCTTAATGATTATGCGGATGTTGAGCTCGATAGCCTAATACCTGAGCTTAAAGGAAAGCCTCTTGTAAGCGGTGAAATTTCAAGAAAAAATGCAGTCGCAACTTGCTTTTTTTGCGTTCTTCTTGCATTTCTTTCAATAACAATATTATGGAAAGGTAAAATTATAGATGAGTTTCACTTTTCAGCATTTATAAGCATATTTCTTGCTGGAATTTTAGGAAGCATATATAACTTATATGGAAAAAAAATTGCTGGCTCTGACTTTTTTGTTGCAATCTCAATGTCTTTTGTATTTTTATTTGGAGCTCTTTCTTTTGATAAACCAAATCTTCTTACATGGATAATTTTTATTCTTACTTTCGAGCAAACATTGCATATGAATGCTGTTGAAGGAGGAATAAAAGATGCAGACCATGACTTTCTTATGGGAGTAAAAAATATTGCACTTACAAGTGGAGTAAAGGTAGAAAAAAATAAAATTTTTATTCCTTTGCATTTTAAAATTTTTGGCTTCCTTCTTCGCCTCTCATCCGCTATTTTAATTTTCATTCCTTTCATCTATGGCTTGAATTACAAAATATGGCAAATTTTCTTGCTTGCCTTTCTTACAGCCGCTTTTCTTTACATTGAAATAAAATTTTTGAGCATAGAAGAATTTGATAGGGCTAAAATAAGGAAAATGATAAGTTCAGCAGCATTTATAAGATATGCAGTTGTTCCCATAATGCTTGTAAGCAAAATTGGCTTTTTGGGCATATTCCTTGCAATTTTTCCGATGCTATGGTATATTGCATTTATCCCTCTAATAGGCGTAAAACCCTTCCAGCCGGAGATGTAAAATGAGAGCATGCATAATTGGCGCAGGCATCGGCGGGCTCGCATGCGGCGCAATGCTTGCAAAAAATGGATGGGAAGTAGAGATATATGAAAAGGAAGAAATTGCGGGCGGGAGGGCGATGTCATTGATTTTGAATGAAGAATATTTTGAAATGCTTAAAAGGTTTAATATCTCGGTTTTGGATTTTTCTGAAGAATATGAAAAAAAAGAAGTTGATTTAGGCTTCCATTTAATTGGAGGAAGGAAGAAAGGAGGATGCATAAGATTGCTGAATAGCTTGGGAATAGAGATTGAATTTGTTGGCTCAAAAATTGGTTTTATAGGGGAAAAAATAAATTATCCATTTTTAAGCAGAATAGATAAAATAAAAATGTTGCCAAGGATAATACAATTGCTTACAACAAGAAAAAGCAAAATAGAGGAAATGAAGAAAAATTCGATGGAAGAAATGATAAAAAAATATGGTAAAGGAAAAATGAAGGAAGTTCTTGAAATTTTTCCTCGCCTTATAACAACAGTTAATGATTTAAGTAAAATTTCTGCTGGAGAAGTATTTTTTGCTCAGCGAGAACTTTTAGGAGGTGAACCAGTTGTATATCCAAAAAATGGCTTGGGAGAAATTTCAGAAAAATTAAAAGAATATATAGAAAAAAGAAATGGAAAAATATTTTTGAGTCATAAGGTAGAGGAAATTATAATAGATGAGAATGTTGCAAAAGGAATAAAAATAAAAAAAGAAGAAAGATATTATGATGTAATAATTTCAACAGTTCCCTTGCAAAATATTTTTTCAATAGCAAAAGAAAAATATTTTCCAAAAGAATGGGTAAATTATATAAAAAATTTGAAGCCGACAGCAAGCCTTGTTTCATATCATGCAATTGATGATTTTGGAAATTTAAAGAATAAATCTTTTGTTTTTATTGAAAGAAATTGCAATTTTGAAGGAAATGATGTTGTTGGAATGATTGATTTCAAAAAAGAAGGAATAATTCAATCATATGCAATATGCTCACCAGAAGAGGCAAAAAATAAGGAAAAGATGAATGAATTAAAAGAAATAATTGATAAAAATCTTCAAAAAATTATTCCTGAAAAAAAGATAAAATGGTATATATATTCAGCAGTAAAATATCTTGATGGAGTTGCAAAAACAATTGATTGCATAAAGCCAGGCGTAGCGACGCCTGTAAAAAATTTATATGTTGCAGGCGATTATGTTAATTCAAAAGGAGTTGGAATAAACTGCGCAGCTGATTCAGCAAACTTAATTTCTTCTATTCTTTAAGCATAACTTTTTCATTTTTTATTTTTATTATCTCAGCCTTCTCCATAACTTTAAGAATTTCTCTTATTGCTTCCTCTTCAATAAATATATTTTCCTCTGTTTTTTCATCTTCTCTATATATTTCCTCTGTTTCTTCTATTAATTCATCAATACCCAATTTTTTACCCTTAAGTTTTCCAATTATTTCATCAACAAGAGAAAGAATAAATAAAAATTTTCCATAATTCGGCTTCTCCTTACATAATTTCCTAACCCTATCCATTTCATATATAACATCAAGCATATTTGCATAAACATCAACATCTTTGAAAACTTCTATTGTATATTCTTCTTTTAAATCAAACTTTTTTGCCTCTTCTTCATCAACATCAAAATATCTCCTTATAAAAGGGGTTTCATTTATTTTTCCATACATTTTTCCTTCTCTATATTCTATTCCATTATTTCTCAATAGGAGATGCACATCCGCCAGAATATCTATTTCTTCCAGCAAATGAAACATATATTTCTTAAAATTTTCTTCTCCTATTTTTTTAACAATCTCATCTTTTTTTTCATCAAGATGCTTCGAAAGAATTGAAAATATTGACATTTTTTCTTCACTTAATCCTATAATTTCTTTTATTGTTTTTTCAATTTCTTCATAATTTTTTCTATCCAGCACTGCTTTCTCGAGGAAATTGCTATCAAAATCCTCTATATCCATTCCCTCCTTAAAAATTTCTCTCGCAATTTCAATATTTTTTTCAGCATCCCTTATAACTTTTGCAATAAATCCTTCTTTATATTTTTCCTTTAAGTCTTTTATATATCCTTCAACAAAATATTCTTGCTCTAAAAAAGCATTTAAATAGCTCCTTATATCACATCCTATTCCTGCTTTTTTCAAATCATTAACTACTTCATCCGCTTCTTCTTCATTAAAAGTTCCAACATAAATTCGCATAAGTAAAAATGAATTGAAATATTTTAACTTATCTATGCGGGGGGTGGGAATTGAACCCACGAAGGCCTTCGCCACAGGGTCCTAAGCCCTGCGCCTTTACCTCTTGGCTACCCCCGCAGGAGCTTTTTTGTTATTGGAAGAAAATTCAAATGCTTAATAATCTTTGCTTTATCAACACTGAATGTCCTTATTATATATTTTTCCGCTTCCCACCCATTTTCTCTTATTTTTTGCAATGCCTGCATTTTATGGAATTTATAGCTTTCATAATTGCGATGCATTGAAATTGATACATATTCAAAATTTCTTGCTGCAAAAAATATTGTTGGTGCATCAATAATTTTTTTAATTTCTTCATTAGTTGGAGCATATTTTGGATCAAATATTAAGTGGCAGAATGAAAGAATTTTTAAATTCATTTTTGAGAAATCAGGGATTGCAATTAATTTTATCATATCTCCAAAAAACTTTTTCTTCATTCTGCTAGCTGTATGACGTGTTATACCAACTTTTTCAGCAATTTCTTTCAACGATGCTTCTGGGTTTTCAACAAATTTGCAAAATACTTCCGCTTCTTTTTTACTTAAAGTTGCTTTCTTTATTTTAAACAAATTTTCATCTTGAATTTTATCATTTATTTCAAATAAATTGCTCAATAAAGGGGCAAATGTAAAGAAGCGATATATTTTGCTTATTTCAAATGGAAATATAACTTCTTTTGGGTATTCTCTGTCGAGCAAGCCAAGCTTGCCAAAAGTTTTTGCCCTTATATCATTTATTTTTCCTATATCAGTATAATTTCTTGAAAAACTTATTGAAAATCCTTTATCTTCTTCACCCATAGAAAAAACTATTTCTTCATATGCTTCAATATTCTTTTCAGTTATCTCTATTCTTTTTTCAAGAGGTATTACTGGATTGAAATTTGTATGGATTAAGACCAGCATTTCTGCTCCTAAATTCTGAAGCATTGGAATTGATATAATTTTATAATATCCCTCTTCCTTTAATCTTTTTCTTATAGCAGATATTGTCGATTGTTTTAAAAAAATTTTTTCTGAAAGCATCTTATCATTATAATTTGGAAATTTTACAATTCCATATAGAACCTTTTTTTCATTGTTTGTCAAATCCATATATGAAAATGGAATAATAGATTAAAATTTTTTGCAAAAATTTATTTCTTAGAGCATAATTATCTGGCTTCAAATCTTTCTTAAAGAAGAAGGAAATTTAATCTTTTTTTATTTTAAGTCTCTATTTTTTGTTGCAAAAATATTTAAGTAATGTTAAATAATTGCATTTACATGAAGAAAGATTTGATATCAGTTATTGATGTTAAAAATGATTTAGAAAAAATAATAAATGATGCAATAGAAATTAAAAAATATGGGTGCAAAAGAATAATGGAAGGAAAAATTATGGCGATGATCTTTGAAAAAAGTTCTACAAGAACAAGGGTTTCATTTGATGTTGCGGTAAAAAAATTAGGGGGACATTCAATATTTCTAAGTAAAAATGATATTCAGCTCGGGAGGGGAGAAACAATAGAAGATACAGCAAAAGTTCTTAGCAAATATGTTGATATAATAGCTTATAGGGCTTATTCACATGAAAATATGAAAGAACTTGCAAGGCATGCAAGTGTGCCAGTTATAAATGCTCTAGATAATGCCGAACATCCTTGCCAAGTTATTGCGGATTTGATGACGATAAAGGAAAAGAAAGGCAAATTAAAGGATATAAATTTTGTTTATATAGGTGATGGGAACAACAACATGGCTCATTCTTATTTGCTTGCTGGCGCGATTGCTGGAATGAATGTGAAAATTGTTTCTCCAAAAAAATATTGGCCATCTGAATTCTATATTAAAAAAGCAAAAGAGCTGGGTGGAAAATTTGAAATAGAGGAATTAAATGAAAACTCTCCAGTAAATGCGGATGTAATTGCAACAGATACCTGGGTTTCTATGGGGGATGAGCATGAAAAAGAAGAAAGAATTAGAGATTTTCAGGGATATACTGTTAATGAAATAATTATGGGAAAGGCAAAGAAGGATGCGATATTTCTACATTGCCTTCCAGCTTATTATGGGTATGAGGTTACAAAGGAGATAGCTCATGGAAAGCAATCAGTAATTTTTGAAGAAGCATGGAATAGGCTATGGGCGCAAATGGCTATAATAAAGTGGATTTTTGAATAAATTTTTTATAGAGCTTCATGCAATGTATTATTTCTTCTTTCGCCTCTTTTGAATTTCCCCATCCTCCTATTTTGACTTTTTTACCCTCAAGCTCTTTATAAACTCTAAAAAAATGCTGTATTTCTTTCAATAAATGTTTCGATAAATCTTTTTTATCCTGGATATCATTAAATCTAGGATCATTTACAGGAACTGAGATTATTTTGTTGTCTGGTTTATTTTCATCTATCATTTTTAAAATCGCGACGGGTCTTACTTTTATAAGAACCATTGGATGGCTTGCCTCAGTTACTAAAACAAGAGCATCTAAAGGATCACCGTCTTCGCAATATGTTCTTGGTATAAAACCATAATCTCCTGGATAATGAAATGGTGAGAATATCATTCTATCAAATTCTATCAGATTATACTTTTTATTGTATTCATATTTTTTTCTTGAACCCATTGGATTTTCAATTATAACGTTAATTATCTCAGGGGGATTTGGACCGGTTTCTATTTCATGCCATAAATTTTTCATAAAAATAAAATGCTAAAAATTAATATACTTTTAGGAAATGAATAAAGGAAAAAGAGAAGCACAATAGCTTCAGCCTTCAATATTCGGAGACAATGTAAAATAAACCTCCATTTCTTTACATTACAAACAATAAAATTATATAAAAAAAATGGATTTACCTCAAAATGATAGAAGTTAAAAATCTCAAGAAAACATATAACGGGCTTATTGCAGTTAAAAATATCTCATTTGAAGTTAAAAATGGAGAAGTTTTTTCGTTGCTTGGTCCGAATGGAGCGGGGAAAACAACAACAATAAAAGCAATACTGGGTTTAATAAAAATTGATGAAGGAGAGATAAGAATAAATGGAATAGATGTTTTTTCAAATGAAAGGGAAGTTAAAAAATTAGTTGCATATTTGCCAGAAACACCCTCTTTTTATGAGAATTTAACAGCTCTTCAAACCCTTGAATTTTTTGCAGAGTTGCGAGGTGTTGAAAAAAGCAAATGCATCGAAATTCTAAAGGAAGTAGGACTTGGCGATGCAATTAACAGGAAAGTTGGAGGCTTCTCAAAGGGCATGATACAACGCCTTGGATTGGCTCAGTGCATGATGGGCTCTCCTTCTATACTAATTCTTGATGAGCCAACAGGCGGGCTTGATGCGCTGGGAGCATATGAAATAAGAAATAAAATAAGGGAGATGAAAAAAGAAGGAGTTACTATAATTCTTTCATCTCATATTCTTTCTGAAGTTCAAGAGTTAAGTGATAGAGTTGCAATAATGAATAGAGGAAGTATAATTGCAATAGATAGTGTTGAAAAATTGAGTCAAAAGCTGAAAATAAAGCCAAAATTGAAAATAAATGTTTTAAATTTATCTGAGCAAATAATCCAAGTTATAAGGAAAATAGAGGGAGTGGAAAATGCAAAAATTGAAGGAAATATTATAGAAGTTGAATGCTCTTCTGAAACAAAAGCAAGCGTTATAAATGCAATTGAAAATGCAGGGGGAAAGATAATTGATTTTAAGACAGTTGAACCAACTCTTGAGGAAATATTTGTAAAAATGGTGAAGGAAAATGAATAAAATTTTAGCAATAGCAAAAAAAGAATTTATGGATAACTGGAGAAATAAATGGATTATAGCAATTTCAGCAATATTTTTAATTCTAACTTTAGTTATTTCATATTTTACCAAGGGTGAATGGCAGAATCTTTCTGCAACAATAGCAAGTATGATGAGTTTTGTTGAAATTTTAATTCCCATACTTGGCTTAATGCTTGGATATGCAACAATTGCAGGAGAAAAAGAGCGTGGCTCACTTGCAATTCTTTTATCTTATCCTGTTAAAAGATGGGAAGTATTGATAGGAAAATTTTTGGGGCTGAGTTGTGTGATTGCTTCCTCAATTTTTATTGGCTTTGGATTTGCAGGTGTAATAATAGGAATAAATGTAAGGGATGTTAAATGGCTTGAATATTTTTCATTTATAGGAATATCTATTCTTTTAGGAATTGTTTATGTAGCAATTTCAATTATGCTTTCCTCCATATTTAAAAGGCGCGCCACCGCAATGGGAGGAGCAATCTTTATATGGTTTCTGTTTACAATAATATGGGGAATAATCCTCCTAGGATTGCTTATAATTATATATAAATCAAATCCCTTACAAATTTTCAATGAAAATTTTATAGCTCCTGATTGGTATTATTTTTTAAGTGCTTTAAATCCGGTAAGTGCTTTTGAAAGTATAGTATATTTGAATGTTACACCTATAAGGGAGGGAATTCCTATAAAAATTAATTATCCTTCTTTTTACAACAATTACTTTCTTTTTTCAATGCTTTTTATTTGGATAATAATTTCTCTTGCAATAGCATATCTATTTTTTAAGAATAAAGATATTTAGAAATTTCATCCGCAACACTTACCTTGCTATATTTTGTCTCTATTGTATCAGTTGATACAATTTCGTTGCATCCTGCCTCTAAAATCTTTTTATCTGCGTTATTTATAAAAAGACCATGAATGCATGCGGTATAAATTTCTTTTGCTCCCTGTTTTTTTAAAATTTCAACGGCTTTTTTCATTGTTCCACCAGTAGAGATTATATCATCCAAAATTAGAGCTCTTTTTCCCTCCACATTCATATCTTTCAATTCCATAATTACTTCATCACTACTTATTCTTTCTTTTTTGAAATAATTATATTCACAATTCAGAATTTCTGCGGATTTTTTAGCCATTTCAATTGCTCCTTCATCTGGTGAAATTATTGCATCTATTTTTTTATTAAAATATTTTACAAGCAAGGGAGTTGCATCGCAAATATTTACTTCTATATCAAAAAAATTTTTTATATGCTCTTTATGAGGATTTATTAAAATTACTCTATCTGCACTTTCTTCAATTAATTTTGCAATTTTCATTGCACTAATTGCTTCTCCTTTTTCAAATATTTTATCCTGCCTCCCGTAGCCATAATAAGGAATAACAACATCTATTCTTTTCGCAAATCTGCTGACTGCATCTTGAATTAAAAAAAGCTCAATTATATTTTCATCTGGATATGTATTTTGAATTATTATTGCATGCTCAAATTCACCATCTATTCTAACATAGCATTCTCCATCTGGAAATCTTTTCAAAATAATTTTTGCCATCTCAACATTTAATTTTTCAGAAATTCTTTTAGCAAGATTTTTTGAAGATGAGCCAGCAACTATTTTCATGAAAAGAAATGTAAAATATATTTTTATTTATTTTGCATCAATTATTGCCTTTAAAAAATCTTCTATAGTTGCTCCTATAATTTCTAATCCTGAAAAATTTTCATATAATATCTTTTTTATTTCCTCTTCTTCATACCTTATTCCTTTCATCTTTTTTTCAATTTCCTCAATTTTTTCCTCTGGATAAATAAAAAAGTCTCCATGAAATTTTATATCTTCAATTGTTGAATTTTTTAATACTATTCTGCATTTAATAAGCTTTCCATTTTTTACCTTTAATTCACCTCTTAAAATTCCATTCCTTGCTTGCATATTTTTCCTCCAAAATTTTTGCCAAATTTATTTCTTCTTCATCTAAATCCTCCTTATAAAAATCTATTTTCATGTTTTCAGCAAATCCATCAATTATTGCATTTATGATTTTTTCATTGCTTATTTTTCCAATTTCTTTTTCTATAGAAGTCACTCTCTCCTCAACTCTTTTAATTTCCTTATCCCTTATTTTTTCCTCGCTTACCTTAAGTAAAGAAAACATTTTTTCAATGTTTACCCTTACTAATATCGTTCCATGTTGAAGAACATTTCCTCCTCTTTTTGTCTGCGCGCTTCCTGAAATTTTCCTTCCATTCACAACTATATCATTTATTCCAGATAAATTCGCCTCTATCCCTATTTTCCTCAAACCATTTGCAATCGAAGAGCATATAAATTTATAGGCATCTAAAGTTTTCTCTGGCAAAAAATGGAGTGGTGAAACAAAAGAATAAGTTATTTCCCCCTCACTATCATGATAAACCGCCCCCCCGCCGGTTATGCGGCGCACCACATCAACGCGTTGCTTTTTGCATTCTTCAAGATTTACCTCTTCTTCTATACTCTGGAAATATCCTATTGAAATTGCAGATGGATTCCATTTATAAAGGCGGAGGGTGGGTTTGGCGTTCATAAGAATTGCTTCGTCTATTGCCATATTTGAGAAAGCATTTCTATGCTTATCTAATATTAATCTGAAATCCATGCCTTAATTTATTATGGTTTTATATATTCCTTTTGTTTTTATTAGCATGAGTGAATTAGATGAAATAAGAAAAAAAATTATGAGAGATATTTTAAAAGAGAAAAAAGATGTCATAGATAAACCTATTACTCTTACAGATAAAAATTTTGATGAAATTATAAAAAAATATTCTATGGTGGTTGTTGACTTCTGGGCTCCATGGTGTGGGCCTTGTAAGTTCTTTTCTCCAATTTTTGAGGAAGTTGCAAGAGAAATGAAAGGAAAAGTTATTTTTGGAAAAGTAAATACTGATGAAAATGAAAAATTATGTGAGAGATTTGGCATAATGAGCATTCCAACGATTCTTATTTTTAAAAATGGGGAAATTGTAGATAGAAATATTGGAGCAATGCCAGCAGATATGCTAAGGGAATGGATAGAGAAAAATCTATAATCTCTTAAAAATTAAATATATAATCACTAATCCTAAGAATATTGCGAATATTCCAATTGAGATAAAAAATGGATTAATATTTTTTTCAATTTCCTGAAATTCTATAAGGAGAGAATCATTCAATTTTGGTTTATAAAGGCAATAATATGTAGAATTTTCATATTTAAGAGGTATATTCCCTCTTAAAAAATCATCTGATATTATTTTCAACTCAATTTCATCTGTCGGGTAAATTATCTTTTTTTCAAATTTTTTATTTATGAAATAATGCAATATAACAGTTAAATTCTTCCCAGCTGCCAAGGTTGCATCAAAATCCTTTAGAGAAATCTCAATTGAGTTGTTTTTTACTTCATAGTTAATTCTTTTTTCTTCAATTGATACCTCTATATTTGTTGAAAAAGCCCATATTGTTAAATTTTCTTTATAATCTTTCTTCCCTATATTCTTAAAATTTATTTTCTCAAAAACTTCTCTCTCTTTTATTAAAATTTCATCCTTTCCAATCACTATATTTTCAATTTCTTTTTCGTCTGCCAAACTAATTGAGACAAATATTACACAAAGCAGGCAAATTATTTTTTTCATTATCTTATAAAATTTTTATAAATTTAAAATTTTCCTATAATTTTATCAAATAATTCACAAACTTTTTCATTTGTTGCAATAAAATAGGATGCAACGGCAAGAATAAAGCCAGAAAAAATATCCATTAGCCAATGAATTCCAAGATATAGAATAACAAATGGCATAAAAATTGTTGTAAGAAATACAAAAATTTTATATCTTCTCATATCTGGATGAGATAGATTAACAAGGAAAATAGAGACAAGAACGCTTATATGTCCGCTAGGAAAGTTATCAGTTAGCCTATCAACAAGTAAAACAAGAGACATATATTGCTCATTTGAATAAAGCAATGGCTTTACATCGGGATATGAAGATGTCACACTTACATTAAAAAAGAGATAAAAGGGAATAAGCACTAGATAGTTTATAAGGATTGCATATGTCGATATTTTTGCAAATTTTTTTTCACCTCTTAAGATAAAAATAATCGGTGTGAAAATAATTACATACATAAATGAAATTAGATAAAATATAGAAACAAAATGAATGAATATCTGGTTTTTTATTGAATTTTGTAAGAAAATTATAAAATTTGTACCCTCAATTTCATATATTACAGGTGTAAAATCATGTCCAAATGAAAAGTTATCTTGCAGTATATTCTCAATTTTTATCATAACCATAACTAATATAAGTATAAGAAAATAGCCTTTGCAATTTTTAACTCTTTGAAAGCATGTTCTTCTTGATATCTTTTTTCCCTCATCAAATATAAACATTCCGGCTATCATTAAAATTATTAGTAGAGGGATATACCATAGCAAAGCTTTTATTAAGATAAGCATTTAAATCTTAAGTAATCAAAAAATTATATAAAATTCTTTTTAAATATTCATCCCTGAAAATATCGAAGGGTTTAAATCCTCCTATTACATATCTATAAGGAGGCGATAAAAATGGCCTACGAATATGTAAGCAAGAAAAACAACAAAAAATACACACTTTATACAAGAGATGTTACACTGAAAGGGGGGAAAAAACAAACAATATACTTCTTTAGCGCGGGAAAACCAAAGAGCGGTAAACCATGCGACATGCCCCCCGGCTACAAAGTAGTAGAAAATCCGAGAACTGGCTTACCATTCTTGAAGAAGAAATAAACCTCTTCCCCTTTTTATTTTATTTTTGCTGAAATACTTTCAAGAGCACCCATTATATTCCAGATAGCGGTTCTTCCATGAATTGGAGTGTTTGGGTCATTAGCCACTTCATCCAACACAGAGATAGCTGATGCTATTTTCACATCTAAGCTTTCATCTTTTCTATTGAGAATATCTATTGCTTCTTTCGCACCCCTCCTAACATTTCTTGGCACAGAAATATCTTCTGAGAGTTCTTCGAGCATTCTATAAACATTTTTTAATTCATCGATTTTCATGTTATCACCGCAACTATTGTAATAAAACATTTATAAAAAATTTTTGGGAAAAATATTTAAATAGGTTTCTAATTAAATTCTGGTGATATAATGAAGAAATTATTTCCTATAATTCTGGTGGGGCTTATGCTATGTATTAGCTTGGCTTACAGCGAAAAAAATAACGATGCAATTAAACCAAGAATATATGTAGAGAATAGAAAAATTGTTCCACTATACACTGAAAATGGGGTTTTATGGAGTATAAATGATGGAGTTGGTGATAAAATTGCAAAGGTAGAAAATCCATCATCAACAGATATAACACCAAAAGCTGGCGATGGTATGGTAGAAAAATGGGCTCTATGCATAGGAATAGCTGATTATGAAGGAACACAAAATGATTTGCAATATTGTGATGATGATGCTATTGATTGGAAAAATTTCTTGGAAGGGAAGGGTTATACAGTAACGATACTTTTGGATGCACAGGCAACAGCAAGTAATATAGATAATGCGATAAATCAACTTCTTGCAAATGAAGATGGAGATGACTATGTAGTATTTACATATTCTGGACATGGAACAAGATATGGAAGATATGGTTCATGCATAATTTCACATGACATGTATTTAATGACAAATAGCTGGTTTGTATCAAAATTCAGCAATGCTGACTCAATCCATATATACTTTACATTTGATGCTTGTCAGATAGGAGATTTCCAGAAGGCAGTTATAACAAACAGGCTGGGAGCGTTTGCGAGCAACAAGCTATATTCATATGATGGCGATGCAACAATGAAAAATGGAGTATTTACATATTACCAGATGGAGGGATGGAATCTATACACTACTTTTGAGCAGGATTCAGCATATGCAGTGCAGAAAATGAAGGAATGGGCGAAGAAATATGCAATAAGAGTAGATCCATTCTATGTAGATAAATTCACTGGATACATGTATCCATAATTTTCTTAGCCCATTCTAACTTTTTTCTTTTAATTTCTAAATTTTTTCCCTCTTTTTTAATTGGATTTGAGAAATCAAAACCAACTAAATTTATTTTCTTTGCTTTGAAGTGTTTTGCAATACAATATGCTCTATCTCCATCTGTAAATCCACCAAAATTATATATGGCATCAAAAGGTTTTGATTGAGTTGTTATCATTATATCTCCTTTAAATTTTCCTAGATATTTCTTTAATAGCCCTATATTATCTCCATGAGCATGGACTATTACTAAGCTTCCTTTTTCATTTGTCTTTAATATATCTTCAACTTCTCCATCCAAATCAGTTGTTATTATATCTGGAAAAATTCCCTTTTTTATTAAAAAGGATGTCGTTTCATCTGCAGAAATTATAACCCCTTCTATTTTTTCAATATCTTTTTCAGAAATTGCTGCTCCACAAATAGTTACAATTTTTCCTTCAATAATATTTTTTAAATAATTTTCATCAACCTTCCTATTTAAAGATAATTTTTTTGCAATTTTAGCTGATTCTTCGTCTTTTTTCTTGCTATAGCCAAAATCTCTTAAAATTTCTTCATATATTTTCTTCCATTCCTTCCATTCCATCTTATTCCCACTCTATTGTGGCTGGCGGCTTGTTTGAGATATCATATACAACTCTATTTACATCTTTTATTTCATTAACTATCCTGCCAGAAATTTTTTCAAGCAATTCATGGGGTAATTTTGAATAACTTGCGGTCATTGCATCTGAGGAATCGACACTTCTTATAGCAATAGTGTAGCCATAAGCTCTTCTATCTCCATGAACTCCAACACTCCTTACAGGAAGTAAAACAGCGAAATATTGCCAAGGTTTAGCTATATTTTTTTCTTTGCAAAAATTTTCTATTTCTTCCTCAACAATCTTACAAGCTTTCCTCACAATTTTTATTTTTTCCTCATTTATTTCTCCTATTATTCTTACCGCAAGTCCAGGCCCAGGAAATGGCTGTCTTTCATGAATTTCTATTCCAAGATATTTTGCAACTTTTCTTACTTCATCCTTATATAAATCCCTTAATGGCTCAACTATCTTAAAGCTTATTTTTTCTGGTAGACCAGCAACATTATGATGACTTTTTATTCTATCTCTTATCCCGCCTCCGCTTTCTATCCAATCAGGAGCTATTGTTCCTTGAATTAAATACTCTGCATTTTCTTTTTTTGCAATTTCTTCAAATATTCTTATAAATTTTTCTCCTATTAATTTTCTTTTTTCCTCTGGATCAGTAACTCCTTTTAAAGCATCTATAAAATCTTTACTCGCATCAACAAAAATGAAATTTATTCCCTTTCCTTCATAAAATTTTCTAACTTCTTCACTTTCTCCTTCTCTCATTAAGCCAGTATCAATATGAACAGCAACAAGATTTTTTCCAAGAGCAATGCTTGCAAGCTTTGCAGCAACAGCAGAATCAACCCCCCCAGATACAGCAATTATCGCTTTTCCCTTAACTTCTCTCCTAATCTTCTCAATTGCACTTTCAACAAATTCTTTTACATCAAACATATTTCTCCCTAATTGCCATTCTTTCCTCCTCAAGCTTTTTAGCAAGCTCTTCATGCTTCAATGCAAGAATTTCTACCGCAAGCAAAGCAGCATTTTCCCCTCTATCCAGTCCAACTGCAGCAACCGGCACGCCAGGCGGCATCTGGACAATGGAAAGGATAGCATCTAAATTTATCTTACCAGAGACTGGTACTCCTATGACTGGCTTTGTTGTATGGGCTGCTATGCTCCCGGGAAGAGCTGCTGAAAGACCAGCAATTGCAATAAATATATCAGCATCACTTTTCGCTATTTCTCTTATTTTTTCAGGTGTTCTATGAGCAGAAGCAAATACAATTTCATATGGCACACCAAATTTTTCAAGCACTTCAGCTGCTTTCTTCCCAACGTTTTCATCGCTTTTAGATGCAATAACTATCATTACTTTCATAGAAATAAATTATAGGATAAATAAAAATCTTTTGAATAGTAAATTTCAGAAATACTGTAAAGGACAAAAAGAATATATATCTTCTTTATTTAATTTTTAAAATGCTTAAAAATCTTGGAGAAGCTTTAAGAAGCGCCTTTCGCAAAATAGCAAATGCTCCATTTGTTGATAAAGATCTTATTCAAGAAGTTGTAAGAGATATACAGCGCGCATTGATTTCTGGAGATGTGAATGTAAAGCTTGTGCTTGAAATTTCAAAAAGAATAGAAAAAAGAGCGCTTGAAGAAAAACCTTTACCAGGAATGAGTAGCAGGGACCATGTTTTAAAAATTTTATACGAAGAAATTTCCTCAATTCTTGGAAAAGGAAGAGAATTGCCTCTTAAAAAGCAAAAAATAATGATGGTTGGATTGTATGGGCAGGGTAAAACAACAACTTGTGGAAAAATTGCAAAATATTTTCAGAAAAGAGGACTTAAAGTTGCGATGATTGCTGCAGATGTGCATCGTCCCGCCGCCTACGAGCAATTAAAGCAGATTGGAGAGAAAATAGGTGTGCCAGTTCTTGGAGGTAATAAAAATGCAATAGATGTCGTAAAGAAAAGCATGGAAAATTTTGCAAAATATGATGTAATTATAGTTGATACTGCGGGAAGACACGCTTTGGAAAACGAACTTATTGAAGAAATGAGAGAAATATCAAAAGTTTTCAATCCAGATGAAAAAATTCTTGTTATGGATGCTTCAATTGGTCAACAAGCTGGTAAGCAGGCAAAAGCTTTCAATGATGCAATAGGAATAACAGGAGTTATATTGACAAAAATGGACGGCTCCGCAAAAGGTGGCGGAGCATTGTCTGCGGTTGCGGAAACTGGGGCGCCAATTCTTTATATTGGGACGGGTGAGCAAATTGATGACTTTGAAAAATTTGATGCAAAGCGCTTCCTTTCTCGCTTGCTAGGAATGGGTGATTTGCTAACTCTTATTGAAAAATTTGAGGAAGTGGCAGAAGAAAAAGAGATCGGAGAGACAGCCAAAAAAATCATGAGCGGAAAATTTACACTTCTTGATATGTATGAACAGATGGAAATTGTTACAAAAATGGGTCCTCTTCAGAAAATTGCTGATTTATTGCCTTTTGGAAGAGGATTAAAAGAGGAGGAAATAATTGCAACCCAAGAAAAATTGAAGAAATTTAAGGTTATAATGAATTCAATGACAAAAAAGGAGCTTGAAGAGCCTTCTATAATAAATTCATCTCGCATAAAAAGAATTGCAAGAGGGGCAGGGGTTGAGCAGAAAGATGTTAAGGAATTGCTCCGCCACTACAATATTTCAAAGAAAATGATGAAAAGCTTATCAAACAAGAAGATGCAAGCAAAATTGCTCCGCCAATTAGGAATGAAAATGTAAATAAACACGGAAATATATCTTATTTATGGCTATACTGCAGGTTGCTCTTGATTTTGTTGATTTGCATCGCGCAATTAAAGTTGCGGAGGAAAGTGTTGCTGGAGGTGTAGATTGGATTGAAATAGGCACACCTCTAATAAAAGCGGAAGGGATACATGTGATAAAGAATTTTAAAAAATTTGGTAAGAAGATTGTTGCAGATATGAAAACAATTGATGTTGGAGACATTGAGGCAGAGATGGCATCAAAGGCTGGAGCAGATATAATATGCATTCTTGGCGTTGCAAGTGATGAAACAATAAAAGAGGTAGTTAAATCAGCGAGAAAATATGGTATTGAAGTAATGGTTGATATGCTAGGAGTAAAAAATGTAGCTGAAAGAGTAAAAGAAGTTGAGAAAATTGGGGTTGATTATATCTGCATTCACACTTCAATAGATGAGCAAATGGCGGGCAAAAGTCCATTTTCAAAGCTTGAAGAAATTTCAAAGATATGTAGCTTGCCTTTAGCTGTTGCTGGAGGAATAAATGCTGAAAATGCTGGCGTTGCGTTAGAAAAAGGAGCAAGTATAATTATAGTTGGTGGGGCAATAATAAAAGCGGAAGATGCAAAAAAGGCTACTGAAGAGATAAAGAAAGCAATGGAAGGAAAGAAAATAAAAAGCGAGCTATTTAAAAAATATACCAAAGAAGAAGTAAGAGATGCATTAATGAAAGTATCTACATGCAATATATGCGATGCAATGCATAACAAAGGAGCAATGCGCGATATAATTCCTCTGAGAAAGGGCTATAAAATGGTTGGAAAAGCTCTTACAGTAAAAACAATGGATGGTGATTGGGCAAAAGTAGTGGAAGCAATAGATGTTGCTGAAAAAGGAGATGTAATTGTTGTTCAAGCAGGTGATGGAAAGCAAGCGGTTTGGGGGGAGCTTGCTACATTAAGCGCAATAAGAAAAGGGATTGCAGGCATAGTTATTGATGGTGCAATAAGAGATGTGCATGAAATAGTTAAGCTCGATTTTCCAGCTTTTTCTAAAAAAGTTGTTTCTGAAGCTGGCGAGCCAAAAGGATATGGTGAAATAGGATGTGAGATAATATGTGGTGGGCAAATAGTAAGGAAAGGTGACTGGATTGTAGGGGATGATAATGGTGTTGTTGTAATACCAAAAGAAGAGGAGCTAGAAATTGCAAATAGGGCAATAAATGTGATGGAAAGAGAAAATAGAATAAGGGAGGAAATAAGAAAAGGGAGTAGCTTAGGAGAAGTTCTTGAATTGAAAAAATGGGAGAAGAGCGCCGGCGACCGGATTTGAACCGGTGACCACCCGGTTAACAGCCGGGTGCTCCTCCAGACTAAGCTACGCCGGCTCAATAAAAGAAATGCAGAAGATATAAAAAAATTCTTCGCCAAAAAATATTTTTCCTTTTTCTGTTTAACATTTGTGAAAAAAATAAAGGCATTTGCTGATTTAATAAGAATTGACCATGGAATAATGCTAGGAATGGCTGTCATAATTGGATTCATTATTTCCGCAAAAGGATTTTTCTTCAATGAGAAAATAGCTTTTTCATTTCTAACTGCTTTTTTTCTTGAAGCGGGCACATTTGCTCTAAATGATTACTTTGATTATGAAGTAGATAAAAAAAATAAAAGAATAGATCGACCTTTAGTAAGAGGAGATATAAAGCCGAAAACTGCATTACTTGTATATTTTATCACTTCTCCTTTTGGAATTTTTTTCAGTTTCCTTGTAAATAAAATATGCTTTATTTTAGCTTTAGCAAACTTAATAATTGCAACCTTCTATGATGTAAAATTTAAAGAGATAAAAGTAATAGGAAATTTCTATATTGCTTTTATAATGGCAATACCATTTATTTTTGGAGCGCTTGCATATTCAGAAAAAATTTCTCCCATACTAATATTCTTTGCAATTCTTGCATTTTTATCCGGGCTAGGAAGAGAAATAATGAAAGATATAATGGATTTTTACGGAGACATGGAAAGAAAAACAAAATCTTTTCCTCTTTATATAGGAGAAAAAAATTCTCGCTATCTCTCTTCCTTACTTTTTATATTCTCATCAATTATTGCATTCATACCATTTTTTTTAAAAATAGAAGATTCATATTATCTTAACCCTTTATTTTTTCTTTTCCTATGCTTTTCCTCTTTTCTTTTCATTTATTCTTCCTATCTATTAATAAAAGGAGAAGAAATTCCCAAATCAAGGAAATTAACCCTTTTTGCAATATTTTTTGGCTTAATTGCATTTCTTGCAGGGATGCTAAAGCTTGATATGTGTTCCTGTCCTTCCATTTAATGCTTCCCATGCTTTCTCAATTGATGTAATTATTGCTTCCTTTCCACCATTTCTTACAAAATTTATTCCCGCCTCTATTTTTGGTCCCATTGAGCCAGGGGGAAAATTTCCTTCCATATAATATTTTTCAATTTCATCAGCAGAAATTTCATCTATCCTTTTTTGATTTTTTTTCCCGTAATTAATAAATACATGCTCTACATCTGTAAGTATTAAAAGAATTTCCGCACCAATTTCATTTGCAAGCTTTTGCGATGCTAAATCTTTATCAACGACAGCATCTACTCCATAAAGCATGCCATTTTTTTCAACAACAGGTATGCCGCCTCCGCCGGCTGCAATAACAACAGTATTTGTCTCAATTAACTTTTTAATTATTTCTGCCTCGACTATTGAAATTGGCTTTGGAGAGGGAACAAGAATTCGCCATCCATTTTCATATCTTCCTATCTTATAAATTTTTTTGATTTCTTCTATTTCATCGTCTGAATAAACTGGTCCAATTGGTTTAGTTGGATTTAAAAATTCTTTATCTTTTTCACTCACTATTACTTGAGTTATTACTGTCACAATTTTTCTTTTTATTTTATTAATTTTAAATTCATTTAGCAAACTTTGCTGAATTAGATAGCCAATTTGACCCTGAGTTAATGCAACACAAGCATGCAATGGCATTGATTTTTTTGAAATTTTCTGCTGTAAAAGGAGCTCTCCTACCTGTGGACCATTTCCATGAGTAATCACTATTTCCCATCCGTTCTTAATCATTTTTGCTATACATTTTGCACTGTTTTTTGTTGCCTCAATCTGTTTTTCGAAATCCACTTTTCTGTCCTTGCCAGTTAATGCATTTCCTCCTAGAGCGACAACTGCTTTCATAAGCTTTATATTACACCATATATAAATGATTATCTTTTTAAATTTCCGAAAGTGAAAATTTAGAGGTAAATCCCAAATTATGAAATTGAAATGGAAGGGGATAAAACCTCAGACAAACAATAAATCTTTAAGGAAATCGTTTAATAGAAAGCAAAATAGATTTTCATACAAGATATAACTCATTATATAAAGATGATGAATTTTTAGCTTCTCTTATCTATCTCTCAATTAGAAATAGATATCCAGAAAATGGTTGCAAAAGAAAATAGCAAATAAAAACATTCTAACAACAATAGATTTTTCTTTTAACAAGTATTTTAATAATTGCATTCATCCCCTTCTGTCATTTTTTCACCTTTTAAAACATGGAAAATGCTTTATTTTTGAAAAAATTCGCTAAGTTAACAGGATCTTAAAATCTCTGCAAGCTTTTTAATATCTTTTTCAAATTTTTCAAGCAAAAATGGATTGTATATGCAGGCTGCTGGATGGAATGTTGGAAAAATTTTTATGTTATGCAAGGGGGAAATAAAAATTCTGCCATGCAATTTGCTTATCGCTTCTTCCTTAAAACCAAAAAATTTAAATATTGTTTTTGTGCTAAAGTTTCCAAGAGTAGCTATTATTTCTGGATTTATTATTTCTATTTGTTTTTGCAAATATGGAGAACATTTTTTTATCTCATCTTCATATGGCGCCCTATTCTTTGGAGGATGGCATTTAACAACATTTGTTATATAAACATCACTCCTGTTTATTCCATTTTTTTCAAGATTTTCGTTCAATATTTTTCCTGCATTGCCAACAAAAGGTCTCCCTTTCTCGTCTTCATTTCTTCCTGGCGCTTCTCCAACAAGCATTAGCCTCGCACTATAGTTTCCTTCTCCTGGCACTGCGTTTTTTCTTCCTTCCCACAATCTGCATTTTCTGCAATTTTTTATCTCCTCCTCTATTTTTTTAATTTCCATTTTCTTCTCTCCTTTATCTCTTTTATATATGGATATCTTTTTTTATTTCCACAGTTAAGACAAGTTAAAACAACTTTGCTTTTATTAAGCCTTATCCTGCAATTTTTTCCAGGCACAAGATAGGAGAGGCATTTTTTGCAATATTTAAGCTTATAAACTTTTGGAATTCTCACAAGATATTTCATTGATATTTTTCTCGCAATTTCAACATATCTTTTGCATAGTTCCATCCTGTTTTCCTTTGCCTTTTCCTCTGCTTCTTTGAAAAGTCGATGTATTCTTTCAATCGCAATCTTTTGCCTTTCTCTCACAATTTGAAAGAAAAGAGAATACTTAAATTTTTTATCACTCATCAATTTTTTGCGGATTTTAACATAGAAATGCAAGTAATTCCTGATTTTATAAAACCAATTAATCTAAACCACTAAATATATATTTCTTTATTTAATCCACTTCCATGATTTCAGTATCAAATAGAGTAAAAAACATATCATATGCAATAAGAGAAGTAGTTGTTTATGCGCGCCAACTTGAAAAAAAAGGTATAAAAGTTCTTAAAATGAATATTGGTGATCCAATAGCCTATGATTTCGACACTCCCCAGCACATAAAAGAGGCTCTTTATAAAGCAGCTTTAAATAAAAATAATGGTTATGCTCCTTCAGAAGGATACGAAGAGCTAAGGGAGGAAATTGCAAAAAGAGAAAAAAGAAGAAATGGAATGAATTATAGCATGGAAGATATATGCATAACTACAGGTGTAACTGAAGCTTTGCAGATTTTTCTTTCAGCCTGCCTTAACGAAGGAGATGAACTTCTTGTTCCAGGACCTACATATCCTCCATATAATTTAATTACATCTTTCAATGGAGCAAAGCCAGTCCCTTATGCAACAATTGAAGAAAATGACTGGCAACCAGATGTTGATGATATAAGAAAAAAAATAAATAAAAGGACAAAGGGAATTGTTATTATAAATCCAAATAATCCAACAGGAGCGTTGTATTCAGAAAAAACATTAAAGGAGATAATTGATATTGCGGGCGAGCATAATATACTTGTTGTTTCAGATGAAATATATGATGACATATTTTTCGATGCCCCTCATGTTGCTACCGCTCGCCTTGCAAAAGATATTCCGATACTTACGCTAAATGGCTTTTCAAAAGTTTATCTTGTGCCTGGCTGGAGGATTGGATATGCTCTTTTTTATAATCCAAATGGTGAGCTTGATGAGCTTAAAGATGCTTTTCTGAGGATTGCAAGAGCTAGGCTATGCGCAAATTCTGTTTGCCAGCTTGCAATGATTGAAGCGCTAAGAGGGAGTCAGGAGCATATAAAAGAGATGGTTGAAAAATTGAGGAAAAGAAGGGACTTTGCCTATAAAAGAATAAATGAAATAGAAGGCTTATCAACAAGGAAGCCACAGGGCGCCTTCTATATATTTCCAAAAATTGAAAAAAATGCGTGGAAGAGCGATAAGGAATTTGTTTTAGATGTGCTAAATGAGATACATGTTCTTTTTGTTCATGGCTCTGGATTCTGTGAACAATATGGCAAGGGACATTTCAGAGCAGTAATTTTGCCTCCTATAGAGATGATGGAGGAAGTTTTTAATAGGTTAGAAGCATTTATGAAAAAAAAGGTGAAATAAATGAAGGAAATAACAAAAGGAATAATTGCTCTTGTTGTTGTATTAGCAGTAATAGGAGGAATTTATGGATATACTATTATCAAGAAAAGCTATTTAAATGAAGGAGATTTTGCAGAAATTTATTATATTGGCTACTTTGAAAATGGAACTGTTTTTGCTTCTTCGTTCAATACAAATGTTTCATATAACACACCTTTTGATGAAAAAAATTATAATTTAACTCCTCTGAGAATATATATGGGGAATTTTCCAGAAAAATATCCAGAAGGATGGAGCTATGTTTCTTTAGGAAATATCAAGGGATGGAAAATCTATGAAATAGAAGGGCTATATGAAGGATTAAAAGGAATGAAAAAAGGTGAAGAAAAAATAATAGAGCTTGAAGCGAGCAAGGCATTTAAAAATAAAGTAACAAATGGAACAATTTTTAATTCATCTCTTGTTTTTGGTTTCAATACAAATTTTAAAATTTTAAATATAAAGGATGATACTGTTGATATAGAATGGATGCCAGAAATAGGAATGAAATTCACATTTCCTGATTATCCTCATTTGCTATGGGAAAACTGCACTGAAGTTGTTTCATACAATAATACAACTGTTATATTGAGAACAACGCCTGATAAGCTTGATAACTTAACTCTTTATCCTTGGTGGAAAAATGCAAGTGTAGCAACTTTTAATGAAACAAATATAATGATAAAAACGAATCCTCCAATGGGAAATTTCACTGCTCTTATATATGGAATGGAAATAAATGGAAGTGTTATAAATATAACAGATGAAAAAATATATCTCGAGTTTTATTATGGAGGACAAACATTTAGCGAAGAAATAAATAGAACAGAAGTATTTAATAGAACAATTGAATTTCCAAAAATTTTTGAAGAAGTTCAAAAAACTCAAGTTGAAGAAGAATTGTTGAAAAATGGATATAGCTTTCATGAGCTAGCAGGAGAAAAGGTTATATTTAGAGTAAAGCTGCTGAACGTTTATAAAGTAAGATAACTTATTTCTTTTTCAAAACAGTAAAGGAAATCATTTTCCTTTCCTTTTGGTATGATTGCGCCTGCAGCAGAGCAATGCCCTCCCCCACTCCCGCCGAGCTTCGAGGCGATTTCATGAATTACTTGAGATAGATTTACTTTTTTTTCAAGAATTGCTGGCAATCTAGCGGAGATTTTTATTCCCTCCCTTGTTTCTGCAAAACCTATGATAGGGCATTTTATTCCTTCTTTTATAAGCAGTCCAGCTACTGTTCCTACTAAATTTTCATTTATATAACCATCTCCATGAAAATAGAGCAATTTTCCATATTCCTCCATATTGTTTTTTGCAAAAGAAATACAAGCGGAAAGATTTCTTCTGTATTTTTCAAGAATTTTTTCTCCATTTTCAAATTTTCCATTTATACATATCTCGATTGCAAGCTCTGCCTCGCCATTTCTTGCCATTGCATTTAAAATAGTTGTAATTTCTCTTACATCTTTACCACCTATTTCATATACTTCTCCGAATATCCTGCTTATTTCTTCATATGTAAAACCTTTTTCAATCAATAATTTTATTATTGAGGAAAGCAATATTTTTTTCTCTTCTCTCTTCATTTCATTCCAGCTTTTTTTCGGCTCAATTCCGATTCTTTTTAAAAATGAAATTGCTCCGCTTATTCTTTTAAATAACCCTGGAATTATAGGATCGGAAGCATAGGTAAGCATTTTATAAACAGGCTTTTCTCTCCCATAAGTTCTTATATCCTTTTTCACCACTATATTTGAATTAGCTAAAAGTTCTCTATTCATTCCAACTAATCTACAATATTTCCAATCCTGCAAATCACCTATTGCACCAATTATTGCCAAATCTGAAGAGCAATTAAAAAGATTTGAAGAAATTAAATAGGATAGGCCGGAAGCAGATATTTCCAACTCTCCATCTATTCCATAAAGAAAAGGATTTATGGAATTTTCATGAAAAGTGTTTCCGAAATGGTGGTCAGAAATCACGCATGAAATATTATTTTCAATTATTTTATCAATGTTTCCATTTCCTAAATCAATAAACCATACAAATTTTTCCTCAATTTCCTCAATTATTTTTTTATCAATGTAGCTAACAAACTTTACTTCATTTTTTATACCTCGCTGGCACAGAGCATTTCTCGCTATTGCAGCGCCAGCAACGCCGTCTGCGTCATTATGGCTCAAAATAGTTATTTCATCTTGCTTTTCTATTATCCTTGAAATCTCCTTTGCCTTGTTTTTTATTCCCATCCCCGAAAAGTAATTTAAAATTAAATAATAAATTTTTTCAATTTTTTGACTGAAAAATGTTGAGCTACGAATATAAACCAGCTTGTATCTTTCACACTCATTTTCTATATTTTCCTTCTATAAAAATAGGCGAATTAAAAGAGCCTATGTTAAGCGCCTAGCAATTTTATATGTGGGCATACAGCTATTCGCAGAGAACTTAAATCAAGCTCTCACAGCAAGTTAACAGGTCCTTTATTTATATTTATCTAAAAAAAATTTATAAATAATTTTTATATATCTTTCTATGAAAGAGAATAGGGGGAATTTATTTAAAGATAAAAGAGGAATAGAAGGATTGCCAATGCATCTGATAATAATAGTTGTAATTGCGGTTGCTGTTCTTGCAGCTGTTCTTGCAATGATGAAATACGTCACATTTGATAAACCAATGGAAATAAAATGTACTCAAATAAGAGGAGATGTGCAGAAAGTGAGGGATAGTGAAGGATATTTAGTTAAAGTAAATTCAACAGGAAATGAAAAAATAACAAACATTGACTTCACAGCATATATAGAGGTATATGAGAAAAATAGTGGGAAACCGATTTCTGGTGCAACTGTAACAATAATTGGAGCGGGCGCGGTAGGCAGCGGAAAAACAAACGCCACAGGAATTGCTAAGGTAAAAGTTGAGAATGCCGAGCTCGCTGAAAACCAAGATGAGGTTTATCTGAAAATAGAAGTAAAGGCATCTGGGTATCAAGATTTTGTTGATGATAAGGGATTATTGATAGTAAGAGTTTAAAAATGAATTCTGCTGGTACAATTGATTTACCTTTGAAAACAATAGTCAGTTTGTTAATTGGTTTATTTGCCCTTTTTTTAGTAGTTTCATACATTCAAACTCTTAAGCCATCTCCTTCACTGGTTGTTTCATGGGATAAAGATGTTTATGAATTTGATGGTAGTGAAATTTTAATAGAAGTAACTGTAACTGATGAAGAATTAAACCCAGTTAGCGATGCAAATGTAATAATTCGTGGTTTAGGAAATGCATCTTCTGGAAAAACTAAAGATGGGAAGGCAACAATAGCATTTATGCCACATCTTGAGGAAAATGAAGGCTACTTGAGTATAGAGGTAAATGCAATTGGTTATGAAAAATATGAAGGTGTAGAGCAAATAAAAGTAATAAGAATATGAAAATTAAAAAAGAGGAGAAAAAAGAATATATTAGTGATGCTGAAATAAGAGGATGGATTTTAAAAATAGAGCAGAATGTTGAAGCGTTGGACAAGAGAATTGATGCAATAGAAAGAAAATTATCCGGTGAAGATGTTAGTTTTTTTGAAAAAAGAGAAATTAAAAAGAGTAAGCCAATAATTTTTATTGAAGAAGATGAAAAACTAAAAGAAATAGATAAAAAATTAGCTGAAATAGAAAATAAGTTATCCACTAGGAGACTTGAAAAAATAGTATTACCAGTAGAAATAACGGGTTTTTTTGTTGGGTTGCTTTTATTAATTGTAGCAATTCTTATTTTTTTAGGCTACCAAAGCATCGTCTCTTCTCCTCCTTTTCTTGCAATTGTTGGTATAGTTTTCCTTATCTTTACATTAGGAAGAAAGGTGTTTAAATGAAAAAAAATGGAATATTAGAGACCCCAATTCAATATATGCTCGCTATTATAGTTGCTCTCCTTGTTGTTTCAGCTATATCTTTTGCTTTATACAAAATTTGGAAAAATTATAAAATAGAAAAGGCGGAAAAAGAAGTTAAAAAAATCCTAAGCGAAGCAAATCTAATGGCATCGCAAGCGGAGGAAGGCACAAAAAAATCACTGGAGGTGAATTTTGAGAAAGATGTAAATTTTATTGAAATAAAGGATAAATCCATTAGAATAGTCATGAAATGGAATAAAGAGAAGATTCTATATTCAGATGTAACATTGAGATGTAAAGATAAAATTTATCCTGGAAAAAATTTTTTGAAAATGGAATTAAAGAAAAACGGAGAGAAATATGTTGAAATACAAATTGAGAGATAGAGGAGATATATCTTGGCTTCTTGCTCAACTGGCTCTTTTCTTAGCAACATCTTTTCTTCTATTGAGTATTGCTGGATTTGCATTTTATAATGACTGGGCGAAAGAAGCAGAAATAAAAAATATTGCATCAAATTTTGCATCTGAGATATATTCCATTGACCTAATGAGTTTTCCCGGTAACGCCACATTTAAATTTCCAGATAAAAATTTCACCTATGAAGTTAGTATATCAACAGATTATATAAAAATTATAAGGAATGATGGAAAATTGAAGAGGAATATAGAAATCAATAAAAAATTGTTAATAAAGATTTATCCTCGTTGCAATGAATGGGAATGGAAAAATGGCAGGGACTTGGAAAAATTTATAGAGGAAGAAAAATATAAAGATTTTGGATATGAAAATCCGAGAGATTATCTCATAGAAAATTTCTCAAAATCAGTAAAATTTTTTTCGTATGAGCCATTAAAAATTTATCCTGGTGAGGAGATTTTTATAGAAAAAATAAAAATTTTAGGTGTTGAATATGTTATTCTTTATAAAGGATAAAAGAGCTTCTGAAGAATTTACAGTCCTTCCTTCTCTTTTAATAGTAATGATAGCTCTTGCAATATTTTTTTCTTTAGTAGCAGCAACCTATCTCTCTTATAAAGAAATGGTTAGAACAATAGATGGATATGTGGATGTGAATTATTTACTTGAAAAATTAACAAGTGAAAATAGCCCTATTTTCGATAACGGATGCATATACGCTAAAAAAATTAAAAATGAAAATTATGAAGAGTTAAAAAATATTATAAAAAGAGATTTTCTATTAAAAGTTGAAGTAAGAGATAAAATTTTTGAAATTGGAGAAAATAATGGAAAAAATGCAATATCTGCTTCTAAATGCATGCCTGTTATGCTAAATGATGCTGAAATAGAATATGGATGGATAACGGTGATTTTATGGGATTAGGGAAAAAGGGAATTTCAATTATGCAGGATGCGATCATTTTTTGCATAATGGTTTCAATATCCGCGATGCTTCTGGCGCCAGCGCTTTTCGGCGGGAGGATGGCTGGAGTTTATGAAGAGAAGGAGAACGAAGAGAGGGTTAATGAAGCATTATATACTTTTGTGAATAGCAATACGAATGACTTTGAATATATTTTATTTGATTTAGAATCGGAGGGGTTTATTGGAGAATTGATGAAAAAGTTTTTTGGAAAGGAGCCAATTCATGCATCTTATGGAGAGTTAATTTCAGCCTTGCTTTTATGTCAAATAAGATATGAGGGGAAAAATTATAATTTTTTTGTTAATGGTTTCGAGAAGCATCTTAGGAAGGAAATAGAGGATTTTTTCAGAGAATACTTGAAAGGATATAAATTCAATTTCACCGCGATATGGCAACCTATAATTGGATTTGATTTTGGAGGAGAAATAAGCATTGGAGAAAAAATTCCTGATAAAAATGTTTATTCATCTCACCTTTCAATTTTAATGCCTCCATCACTTATAACATCTTTAGGGATTGAAATAGAGGAAATAAAGAATGAAATTGATAAGGAGCAAATTAAGAATTATTTGGATAAATTTTTTGAAGAATTTATTGAATATAATTTAAAAGATGTTTTCAACTATTTTAGGGAAGAACTTTCTGATTTTATTTTTAATGAAAAAAGTGAAAATTTTGTAGATGAGGTATTGAATGAATTTATAGAAAAAGAATTTTCAAACTTGTTCAATGATACGATAGAAAAATCTTTTGATTATTTATGTGAAAAGATAAGTAAAACCCTAAAAAATAGCATAAATATTTTTATTGATGAAAATTATGATAAAATAGAGGAAATTTTTGAAAAAATTGATTTTTGCAGGGCTGAAATAAGGCTTTATATATGGAGGTAGAAAATGGACAATAAAGGAAGAATTCCATTTTCTTTGCTCGGCGTTTTTCTTTTAATAGCTTCTATATTTACTTCTTCAATTATTTCAAATTTGCAGAGGGAATATTCTTTAAAGCATGCTGAAACAATGGAATCGTCATCTTTAAAATATGCTCTACTAAATTTTGAACAAGAAATGGTGAGAATTTTAAGATATTCTGGGCTTGAAGCAATGAAAATTGTAGGTAGCAGCCCTGTATTTTATCTACCAGCAAATGATGAAAAATTAGATTATGAAGCAGCAAGAAAGTATGGAGGAGAAAATCCCTTTTTCAGTTCCATCGACAAGGAAAAAATAATGGGTTATAACAAAAATTGGACAAGAGATTTAATGATTAAAAGTTTTAATGAATATCTAGAAGCAATATTTAAAAATGACAAATATAGGATTGGAAAATATGCAATAAATATTATCGATTATCCATCATATGAGAATATAAGGTTAGAAGATATAAAAATGAATTTGAATAGAAGCATAGAATTTTTGTACATAAAGGATAAAGAATATACAATTTACTGGAAAGCAATTGTTGATGGAATAAAAATAGAGGTGCATGATATTCAAGAGGATAAAAAATATCAAAAAGATTTGAGTATTGCTACAATAATCCCTTCGCGCCTTCCTTTACTAATGGAATTAGTTATAGATTATGAAGATAATATAACTGGTGAATTTAAACCATTGATGAACTTCGTTACTTTTTTTGGAGGAGGTATTGCTGAATTAAGAGCATTGTTGCAATATAGTGGTTCGGGAATAAATAATATAGTGAGTAATAAATGGTTAATTCCTTTAACAAATCTAGGAATGATAATTATTCAATTTTTAATTTTTAACAGCGGAGATATTGTTTCCATAATTAAAACAGCTTTAAATTTAGGAAAATTATTTTTAGAAGAGCCTCAAGAATATTCTTCTTATGAACCATCAGAAGAAGATTTATTTAGAGAATATTATGAATTTGATACAAGTGATATCTATAATAAAGAAGTTTTTGATAAAATAAAGTCGGGAAAAGGTGATCAAATAAATCCTGTTTTAAAAGTTGCTGAAGATTTACTATATGAGAGAAACTATGTTTATAAAAATAATTCTTATGAGATAATTAGAAAAGAATATGAGGGATATGAAATCGAGAAAAATGGTAAAAAATATTTATTTAATGATACTTTTTCAGATAAAAGTTCAGCAAATACTGGCACTCTTGAAAAAATAGATGAAATAGTAAAAAATATTTATAATATAAATTTAAAAGGAGAAAAAATTGTAAATAGCTTCAGCGAGAGTTATGAAGGAGAAAGGAAGGGAATAAAAACAGGAGAGGAAGATTGGATTAAAAATATAGAATGGATGGATAATAAATTAAATAAAGATGAATTGATTTCCCTTCCATATAGCGAAAATGTAAAATTTAGTTTTAGCAGGAAGGAATATTACTGGGACAAAGAAAATAATGCATCTTATACTGTAATCCATCTTATAGAGGGAGAATTTCGATTCAGAATCCCTGAAATAAAATCAGATATAAAGGATATATTTCATAACAAAACTTTAGATTGCAGAGGAGTAAATCACAAAGATGATAACCTTGAAACTGCTTTAAGGCTTTTTGTAAATGATTTTATAAATTTCAGAGATAGTTGCCTTGATGTTAAAAAACTAAATAAAAATAACGAGGTTTTTGAAAAAAATTATGAACTATATGATAAAGTTGATGTTAGTTGGCTCACTAATAGAGGAGAAGTTTTTAAGGAATTGGAAAATATTTTAGATTTAATTGAAAAAGATAAGGAGGTATATGAAAGTAAAATGTTGGAAAATGTAGATGCTAACAATTTGCCAAATCTGAATTCAATAGAAGAGGAGAGAGAATTTTTGCTCCAAAAATTTATAGAGAATAAGAAAAAATATTACGATTATACAAAAAATTATTACAAAGAAGGAGATTTTTATAAAAGTGCAGGTGCAAAAGTTATTTCAGAAGGAGTGAGATGGTATTTAAATAGCATAGAGGAAGAACTGAATAAGCAAATAAGTATAGAAAAAGATTTATATGAAAAGATCGATGAAAAATTGGAGGAAAAAAATCTTAGAAAAATAAATTATGAAAATTTAAGAGATTTGAAAATAGATTTTTCATATATCAATATTGGACTAATGAATATGAAAATAGAAGGAGAATGGAATGAAATTATATCTGTTGCAGTAGATTGCGACCCTGATTTTCAAGAGAAAAATTTCAAAAACATCTGCATCTTCCCTTTAGGCTTGCCATTGCTGCCCACACCTCTTACACCCTGGATTGTTACAATTAACTGTTGGTATGTGGAAATAAAAGGCTCACATAATCTTACTCTTGTTGACTCAAATGAAAGTATGGCAAATCAATTATTTGGACATGAAAGCCAGGTTTTAAAAAGGAAAAATGAGGAAGTGATTAACCCTATAAGCGAAAGCATCATAGGGTATAACAAAGAAGTGAATTTTTCATTTGTAACAATGTTTTTTGCAATAACTCCTCCTGCTTTACCAATTGCTGATTTTGCGCCACCGCCCCGCCCCTCCTGCCCATATTGCCCGATTGAGGAGAAAAATGAATAAGAAGGGTTTTACAATTCCAGTGAGAGTTGTTATAAGCCTAATTCTTGCATTTTTTATAGTTTCAATATTTTATTTATATTGGAGAAAAATTGAATTTGCAAAAGCGGAAGAAAATGTTAGAAAACAAATAGACGATATTTTATCTGAAATTGAGATAATGGTTGCAAGTGGAGATGCAAGAAAGATTTATAACCCATCTGATTTAAGCGGTGATAAAAGAAAAATTGATTTAAATTTGCCAGAAAAAGTTGATTTTGTTTCATTTGGCTTTAATCCAGAAAAAGGAAGTAGCGAAGGGAATTGCATATTTTATAAAATAAAAGGTGGAAATGAGAGAGTGATATGGCTTGAAAATATATATTTCAGGAAAGGAGAATATGAAAATGGAAGATGGACTATAAGCAATGAAGGCTTTATGATAAAAAATGGAAAATATTCATTGATTTTTGAGCTTGTTGAAGATATAAGTGGAAAAAAATATGTTTTAATTTATCCTTCTTCTGAATGATGCTATCCTCCTTTCTTTTCCTTTTTAAAGGTGAGCAAGAGTTTCATAATAGAGAGGAAGGATGTTAAATTTAGGACAGCTCTTCCGAAAAGAGTAGAAAGACAAAACTCCCCAGGCGAGCCAAATTAGAAGAGATAAAAGTTCAGCACTTTTTGTAGTGGGTTTGTAGCTCCAGTTTCTTTTATTTCATATTTACCTCCGCTATTGGGATGCTCCCTAAATATTTCCGTTTCTCCTCCAGCCCTATGAAGAAAAGTTATCTTATTAATTTTTTCTCTATTCATTTTTACATCCATTTATCAAGCCCGCTCTGATTTTTTTCACCAATGTTTGGCAGACCAAACGCACCTTCAATAAAATTTTTAATCATTTCTCTATACCATTCCATATCTATTTCATTTCTATCTCTTAAAAGTTCTAGAGGATACATATAATGGATAGGCTTTAACCCACTTTTTGTTGGTTTTCTTATTCCTGGCAATGGTTTTTTTGTTATAATAAATCTGAATTTTCTTCTTGTATTTATTTTTCCAATTAATTTTTCAAGAGCAGCTGAGCGCTCACCATAAACAGATAGAGAGCCATCTAAATTTGGTTTATATCTTTTATGTGGCTGAACTGATTGGACAAGAGAAAAAGCACTTATGTCAAAATTTTCAATATCAAGGCTTTTAATTTTCTCAATTGTAATATTTTTTATTGAATTTTTTACACTTTCTCTTGCTTTTTCCTCATCTTTCCAGCTCAGATTTTCCTTAATCACATTTATCATTATATCTTCAAGAATGATTCTTGCAATATCTGGCTTATCACTTCCCTTAAAATTGTTTCCTTTTGTTATCATCCTTACTTTATCATTTTCAACATCAAAAATTAAATAATTTTTATGCTTAACAAATATCATTGCCTCATATTCTTCTGCCTCAAGTTCAAAACCATCGTAATTTAACTTTTTCCTCCATTTTTCATTGCATTCCTCTATAATTTCATAAGCTTTTGATGGGTTTAAAATCCAATCTTCTTTTCCATCTACTGCGCCTAAAGCTTTTCTCAATCTTTCAGATGCAGAGCGAGAGCATGCAACATATATACCATCAGTATCTCCATAAACAACCCTGGCATTTCCTTGTTGAAGAGTTTTAAGAGTATCATATAAAATTTCCTGCCCTTTCGTTGTTATAAGCGCAGCCCCAAAAAGATTGAATTGCCTGCATGCCACCATCGGCGCAGAAAGGATGCCATGCGTGCCCGCATTCCTTGCTGCTTTTAATGATTGATACATCATTTGTAATCTCTTTTTTTCCTTCCCATCTTTTTCCTTCATCTCCTTCTTTATCTTTTTTATGAAGTCCATCATTCCTTTCATTGCAAGATTTATTACCCCTGGTTGCTTTGATATTTTTACCCCTATCAGAAATCCTTTATCAATAAACTCCTCTCCCCCTTCTTTATAAATAGGTTTTTTTGTAATTATAAATTTTTCAGGGACTCTTTTAAGCCATATCCATTCATCTGGTTTTTTATCTGCTATTGCAACAGTATCTGCGCCTGCATTTAAAGCTCTTAATATTGTTGGATACATTGCTCCAACATCAGCAACTATTACCTTAAACCAGGGAATGAAATGGCTTCTTGCATCTCTATCTGGCTTAATTGTCATCCCACCTGGAAAATGATATGCAATTTCACCGCTTTCATTACATATAAGAAAAGGATATTCAACCCAATCAGGCATTTCTTCACCATATTTAACAACCCTCATTATCTCCTTATTGGCTCCCTCCTTCCTTACTTTTTCTACAATTTCCTTTTTATTGCTTCCATAGCTTCCTATTTTTCTCGCGATATCATAAACCCTGCATAGAGGCGGCATTATCTTTTTATGATACCCTGCTCTTATCATCGCCATATAGTCCCACATTTTAACCGCCCCCGCGGGAAAAAGCAATTCAAAAGGCATACCTGTTGTAAATGCAAGTGGCAAACCCTGCTGAATAAGGCTTAAAAAAATTCTTACCTCTTCTATAACATCCTGCTCATTATATTTCATTGTTTTTTCATCTAAACCCATTTCCTCAAGAGAAACAATTATTCTGTCTTTTATTCCAACACCTAAGAAATTTGCAACTCCTTCAAGACTAAAATCTTCTAAAGGATAAAATTTTCTTGCTGCCAGATAAGTATCGAAGCTTGATGGATAGAATATTGAAATATCATTTGCGACGCCAAAATGAAATGATTGATCCCTTCTTGTATATTTATCAATAAAATTCTTGAAATTTTTTACTTCTTCATCAGAAAGAATGCTTGATTTTTGCAATAAATTTTTTATTCTTGACTCTATCTGCAAGTTATCAAAGCCAAGAATATTATGTCCTGCTATTATATCTGATTTGCTTACAACATCACAAAATTTCAATAAATTTTTTATTTCTTCATTTTCATCATTTGCTATCATCTGCTCAATTTTTCCCTCATTTTCTGGCATATCAGTTATTTGGAAAAAGAAATCTTCATCTTGCAGATTGCTGTTTGAAATAAAAGAAATTTCAACACCCGAATACCCTATAATATCTATAGGAGCATCCTTTTCTCCATATTTTGTTATTTCTATATCATAGATAGTTACAGTGATTTTTTTCTCCTTTCCTTTTGTATCAAAAATCCAGAAACCCTGAGATGCTAAATCAGTTAAAACTCTTTCATGATAAGGTATATCGTGCTCTGCGGTATAAAAGCCGAGATTAAACAATTTATCACTTACTTCAGGCACATTAGAGGGATGGCTTACATATACTTTCGCTATTTTTCTTTTCTTTTCAAAATCCCAGAAAGAATTGTATTCTTCTATCTCCCCAACTTTTTTTATTTTTTCATCTCCCTTAATTGTTTCTATTAGCCTTTTCTTTTCCTCCTCAATATTTGAGTCGCTCGGGAAAATTAAAAGAAAATATGGAGTATGCATTTCACTAACTTTTTGAATTTTTCCTTGCCAATATATATAAGAAGGAGAGGCATTTATCAGCATATTATTATAAAAGGATGCCCTTATAACTTTTTGGATGGGATTGTTTCCCTCCAAAATAAATAACAATTGCACAAGTTTATCAGAAATTTATCTTAAAAAATAAAAGCGAAGATAGTCCTGTAACTGGAAAAAAAGAAACATGAAAAGGAAGAAAAAAATATCTTATGATAAAATCAGCAGTTTTGTTTTAACCATGAAATTATTTTCAGCATCTCCTCTTTTTTCATTTGAAATAAAAAATAGATTTGTTTTGGCTTTTTCTTCACCAAATTCATAATTGAAATAGCAAAAGGGTTTAGCATCTCTATATTCCATTAATTTCTTTATTCTATGTCTTTTCCATTGGTGCAATATATTT
>JAWAYL010000009.1:0-31639 GCA_038818725.1 Thermoplasmatota archaeon
AGCACATGAAATATAGAAAGGATTGGTATTTGCAAATCCAGTTTTCTTGCTACCATCTCCTAATTCAAGAATATAATAATACCACTGCTCTTTATTTTCTTCTTTATAATCATTTATTGAAACTTTGAAATGAATTGCTTCTCCAGTATAAGCTTCATTTTGCATTGCTTCAAAAGAAATGGCAAAGCTATTTGAAAAACTAAAAGAAGGAAGCAATAGAATTAAAACTATAAAAAAGCTAATTATTCCATATTTTATTTTTACCTTCATAATTCAAATTAAATTTTTATTATTTAAATATTTTCTAAAAAACGGAAAATAAGAGGGCTTGACAGCATATCGCCTTTCCCATGCGCTCGCGCAGCATAGTACCGGGCGATACGCAAAGGGCTTAACTTCCGGGTTCGGGATGGGACCGGGTGTTTCCCCTTTGCTATGGCCGTCAAACCCCTTGCATACATAGTCTGTTAAGCGAGAGTTGCTCGGGCTATTAGTAGCTGCGGGCTGAACGGGTCGTTGCCTTCCCGCTTACACCCCAGCTCTATCAACCGGGTGTTTTACCCGTGCCCTAAAGGTGCCTCGTTTCGGGGTGGGTTTCCCGCTTAGATGCCTTCAGCGGTTATCCCTTACAGCGTAGCTGCCCAGCATGCCCTGTCGGACAGCTGGTAGACCAGAGGCTGCGGACCCCCGTTCCTCTCGTACCGAGGGGTCCTTCCCCTCAAGCACCTAACACCTCCAGCGCAGAGCAACCGACCTGTCTCGCGACGGTCTAAACCCATCTCACGATCCGCTTTAATGGGCGAACAACCCCACCCTTGGCGGCTGCTGCACCGCCAGGATGCAGAGAGACGACATCGAAGTAGCAAACCTCCGGGTCGATGTGAACTCTTGCCGGAGACGACCCAGTTATCCCTGGGGTAACTTTTCTGTCATCAATGCCCCCCATAAAGGAGAAGCATTGGTTCGCTAGGCCCTGCTTTCACATCGCGGATTCTTGCGGGGCAAATCCGCGTCAAGCCAGCTTTTGCCCTTACACTCTCCGGTGGATTTCTGACCCACCTGAGCTGGCCTTTGGGCGCCCCTGATATCATTTCAGGGGCGTGGCGCCCCACCCAAACTACCCACCTGCCGTTGTCCTTTTGCAAGTTAGAGATGCAACCCCGGAAGGGTAGTGTCTCATTGGCGCCTCCACTTGAGCTAGCGCCCAAGCTTCGACGGCTCCTACCTACTCTGCACATCCAGAGCCACATCCCAGCGACAGGCTGTAGTAAAGCTCCACAGGGTCTTCGCTTGCTGCTGGAGGGTACTGGCCTGTGCGCCAGTAAGCCGATTTCGCCGGGCTCCGCCCGGGGACAGCAGGGCTCTCGTTGGACCATTCATGCAAGTCGCCAATTAAGCGACAAGGTATTACGCTACCTTAAGAGGGTCAGAGTTACCCCCGCCGTTTACGGGCCCTTCTTCCTCTTGGACGAGGCTTTCAGGTACCCGCACTGGGCAGGTTTCAGCGGCAATACACACGCTTACGCGCTTGCTGCCGCCTATGTTTTTATTAAACAGTCGGAGCCCCCTAGTCACTGCGACCTGCTCTTGCAAAGAGCAGGCACCCCTTCTCCCGAAGTTACGGGGCTAGTTTGCCGAGTTCCCTCGGGCGGATAAGTCCGACACGCCTTAGGCTTCTCACCTAGGGGCACCTGTGTCAGTTCTAGGTACGGATACCATAGACCACGCCATGTACTTTTCACGGGCACCTGGAATCAGCTGAAGCCCCCTCAATTGGGGACCCCATCACATCTTCACCCCCTTCTCGCCATTACGGCACTCCAGGGGCTTCGATGCTTGGATAGTGCGACGGCACCACTCAGCCTATCCAGATGCTTCATACATGGAGTATAGTCTATGGTAGCGCAGGAATATTAACCTGCTTCCCTTTCGAGCTACTCCAGTTAGGGTAGCCCTTAGGACCGGCTAACCCACGGCTGACGAACATTGCCGTGGAACCCGGGCCCCTTCGGCGGTCGGGATTCTCACCCGACTTTGCTGCTACTTTCGCCAGGATTCTCGACGGTGCACGGTCCACTGGAGCTCACACCCCAGCTTCTGCCCATACACCGCGCCCTCCTACCCACTCATCGTGCTTACGTATCGGTGACTGGCTTGAGCCCCGTCCATTTTCGGAGCCCACACCCTCGACTGGTGAGCTGTTACGCACTCTTTAAAGGATGGCTGCTTCTAAGCCTACCTCCCAGCTGTTTTAGGGTGTGGACCACCTTTGCATCGCACTTAGCCAGTACTTAGGGACCTTAACGTAAGGCTGGGTTCATTCCCTTTCGGACACCAAGCTTACCCCAGGCGCCCGAACTCCCCGGGTCTACAGCGGTGACGCATTCGGAGTTTGACAGGGTGCCGAAGAGTTTCCTCCTCTAAACACCCAATCAGTGCTCTACCGCGCCACCTACCTCGCCGGAGGACTTCCTGCGGGAAGCTTCGGAGGGAACCAGCTATCTCCGGTTTAGATTGGCCTTTCACCCCTATACGCGGCTCATCCGAGCGATTTGCACGTCAGCACCGGTTCGGTCCTCCACCTCCCATTAAGGAGGCTTCAACCTGGCCGCGCATAGATCAACCGGTTTCGGGTCTTCTGACGATGACTCAAGGCAAGCATACCTCGCCCCTCGTGCCATAAGACACTGCGGGCTTTCGCTTTCGCTACGGCTCCAGTATTACTACTTTAACCTCGCCATCGCCAGAAACTCCCTGGCCCGTTTTTCGGAACGTATAGCAGGACGCTGAGCATAAAGCTCTTTCACGCCCTACCTGCCTGTAACCATCTGGTTTCAGGCTCTTTTCACCTCCCTCTTCGGGGTACTTTTCAGCGTTTGCTCACGCTACTAATTCGCTATCGGTCTCGGGATGTATTTAGGGTTGGGAGTTTATGCCTCCCATATTCACGCGCGATATCCAACGCGCGCTACTCTGGAACTCCTGGACTCTCCCTCCTGGCTTACTTCTACGGGACTATCACCCTCTAAGGTGTGGCATTCCAGCCAACTTCGAATTCACCATTTGGGAGTACCAGGGTCCAAACTCCACATCTCCTCTGCTTTTCAACAGAGGATTCGGTTTGCCCTGTGCTGCTTTCGGTCGCCCTTACTCACAGCATCGCTATTGCTTTCTTTTCCTGCGGGTACTAAGATGTTTCAATTCCCCGCGTTCCCGATTGCCAAGCAACCGCTATGGGTTTACCATAGCAGGAAGTCCCATTCGGGGATCTCCGGATCAAAGGCTCCTTGCGCCTACCCGGAGCTTATCGCAGCTTGGCACGCCCTTCATCGGCTCCCGAGCCAAGCCATCCACCAGATGGCGTAGCAGCAACTCTTTACGCCCAGACTATGTATGCAATCTCATCGAGCCTAAGCTCTCGATTCTTACCAACTGATTTCCGGAGAAACCAGTTGGCGAAAATGGACCGGGTGGGATATTCTGCATGCATGCTTTTGAACCCACGACCTCCTGCTTGCAAAGCAGGCGATCTTCCACTGATCTACCGGCCCCTTTCACGAAACATTAGCCAATTAAGCGCTCGATGAAAATTAAAGGAGGTGATCCATCCGCAGGTTCCCCTGCAGATACCTTGTTACGACTTAGCCCCGCTCGCTGAACCTGGGTTCGAGTCTGCCAAATAGCAAACCCTCACCCAGGTTCAACTCGCTTGGCTTGACGGGCGGTGTGTGCAAGGAGCAGGGGCATATTCACCGCAGGATGTTGACCTGCGATTACTACGGAATCCACCTTCACGAGGGCAGGTTTCAGCCCTCGGTCCGAACTAAGACTGAGTTTAGGGATTGGCTCCGCCTTTCGGCGTCGCGACCCTTTGTCTCAGCCTTTGTAGCGCGCGTGTAGCCCAGGGGATTCAGGGCATACTGACCTACCGTCGCCCCCTCCTTCCTCCAGCTTAGCGCTGGCGGTCCTCCTATTGTGCTCCAGAAGCGGACTTCTGGATCGCAAATAGGAGCGGGGGTCTCGCTCGTTACCTGACTTAACAGAACGCCTCACGGTACGAGCTGACGACGGCCATGCACCACCTCTCTGCCTATTATTCGGGCAAAGTCTTTAGCTTGGCCCACATACGGCAGTCTCCCCTGGTAAGCTTCCCGGCGTTGAATCCAATTAAACCGCACGCTCCTCCCGTTGCGGTGCTCCCCCGCCAATTCCTTCAAGTTTCAGCCTTGCGACCGTACTCCCCAGGCGGTGGACTTAACGGTTTCCCTCCGACACTGGGGTGGCTCATAGCCATCCCAATGTCAAGTCCACATCGTTTACGGCCAGGACTACCGGGGTATCTAATCCCGTTTGCTCCCCTGGCTTTCGTCCCTCACCGTCGGACCCGTTCTAGGAGAGCGACTTCTCCACTGGTGGTCCTCCGAGGATTACAGGATTTCACCCCTACCCCCGGAGTACCCTCTCCCTCCCCCGGTCCCTAGTCTAGCAGTCTACCCAGAATTCGTCTGGTTAAGCCAGACGATTTACCTAGGCATTTACTAGACCGGCTACGGACGCTTTAAGCCCAATAAACGCGGCCACCACTCGGGCTGCGGGTATTACCGCGGCGGCTGGCACCCGTCTTACCCAGCCCTTATTCCCCAAGCTTTTTAGGCTTGGGAAAAGCCTACACTGAGTGTAGGCACTCGGAGTCCCCCCGTCGCTCTTTCGAGCATTGCGGAGTTTTCGCGCCTGCTGCGCCCCGTAGGGCCTGGACTCATGTCTCAGAGTCCATCTCCGGGCTCCCTCTCTCAAGGCCCGTACCCGTCGTAGGCTAGTGAGGCCGTTACCCTCACTACTACCTGATAGGCCGCAGACTCATCCTCGGGCTCCTTTCGGAATTTCGACCATGAAGCATTCCAGCATCCATGGTCTATGGGGGTTTATTCCCAGTTTCCCGGGGTTATCCCCCTCCCGAGGGCAGATTGTCCACGTGTTACTGAGCAGTTCGCCAGTGCCGAAGCACTTGGACTCGCATGGCTTAGTCGGACTCCGATAGCAGTGACCTCCGGCAGGATCAACCGGTGTTGGCAAGGCTTTTTTCATCGAGCTTTACTTTGGCTAATGTTTCTATATCAGATTCAAGATAACCTACCCTACTACGGGTAGTTTTCTTGAACCCTCATCAATTTAGACCCAAACGGAATTTACCCCTTCACAAATCAGGGGTCTGGCCGGGTGTTTGGGTCTCTAACCAATAATAAAAAAGGGATTTATAAAAATTTTGGTCAAGATGGTGTCAGGCGCACGTAGGTTGCATATTTCCCATCTGATATTCCATGAAATTTCCCATTTTCATTTATTTCCATATCTCTGAATGACAGAAATTCCATTTGAATCTATTAGCCTTTTGTTTCCTAGTGCTTCGCTGAACAATTAGTGAAAGGTTCTTCTTTTCACTAATTTGTGGGAAAAGAAGATTAATTTTACAAACTGTCTTTGTTTTAGTTGTTTCTCCAAATATTCTTTTAACTCCTGATAAGAATATCTCTGCAGCCCATCTTTGTCCATATTTGTATTTATCCAATCTTTTTACTTTCTCTAAACATTTAGCCCTTGCAGGAGACCCTCTTGCCTTAGTAGAGGCGTTTTTCCTTATTTTTATCACACAGGCTCTATTTCTTCGCTATTCAAATAATTAAAATTCTCTCTCATATCACAGGCTCCATCTCCATAAACCCTCTTTATCTTCTTATTTCCAATGTTCTTTTTTGCTTTCTTTACTAAGGGTTTCAACATTTTTCCATCCTTCATCTGTTATTTCTATAGCGAGTAATTTCTTTGTTTTTACATCCACAGCGATATGCACTTTAATCCATCCTTTCATTCCAGAAGAATCGAGCGATTATTACATCCTCAAATCAATATTCATCTTTTGCAATCTTTTGCATATGGTGGAATAGTCTGCTGCCTTTAATTTTGGAATATATTCAGATAACTTCCTTAAAAATCCTTCCATCTGACGAAATGGAAGAAAAGCGACATGAACAAAGGCAAGAAATGTAAAATTCTCCTCTTCTTACCAACTGTTCATTATATTCCTTCCAATTTCTTTCTCGCATTTTTATCCCCTACCTGAGAGGAATTATGCAAGAAAATAAAAAATTTTATGATTTATTCAACAAAGCACCTCGGATAAAAAAATTTATATATTTCCAAACTAATATATTTCAAAAAAATTTGAAATACTATGTTATATGAAATATTAAAAGCTGGAATAAATGCGGTTGCGAGCTATCTTTCAGAACATGTATTAACATGCCTTGTTCCTGCTTTTTTCATCGCTGGAGCGATTGCAGCATTTATATCAAAAGAAAGTGTTTTGAAATATTTTGGTAAAAAAACAAAAAAGTATTTATCATATTCTGTTGCATCAGTTTCTGGAGCTATATTAGCTGTTTGCAGTTGCACTATTTTGCCAATTTTTTCTGGGATATATAAAAAAGGAGGGGGGATTGGCCCAGCGGTTGCATTTCTTTATTCTGGTCCAGCAATAAATGTTCTTGCAATAGTTTTAACCGCCCGCATTCTTGGTCTTACCATAGGAATCGCTAGAGCTATTTCTGCAATTTCGATGGCAATATTAATCGGGCTTATTATGGCAACTATTTTTAGAAAGCAAGATGAAGAAAATTTAAACAACCAGATTGAATTTAAAAAAAATGAAAAGAAAAAATGGGATAAAATTTTTGTTTTTATATCTCTTGTTTTAGTTTTAGTTATAGCAACATTGCCTCTAAATTGGAATATAAAATTTCCGTTTATATATTTGCTAACAATTTTAATTTCATATACCCTTATTTTTTACTATGAAAAAGAGGAAATTAAAAATTGGGGATATGAAACATGGTGGCTTTTTAAGAAAATTTTTCCTGTATTGGTTGGAGGCGTATTTATAGTTGGGATAATAGGAGGAATAGCTTCTCAATATACTGGGCATAGTCCAGATATTGCAGTTGGTGCTATGGTAAAAAATTATATAGGAGGAAATAACATATCAAGCTGTTTTATTGCATCAATAATAGGGGCTTTGCTGTATATGCCCACACTTCTCGAAGTTCCTGTTGTAAATGATTTATTTGGATACAGCTCTGGCTTAATGGGTAATGGGCCAGCTCTTGCTCTGCTTCTTGCTGGACCATCTGTAAGCCTGCCGAGCATGGTTGTGCTTTCGCGAATTATTGGGATAAAAAAGACTGCTGTTTATATTTTTCTTGTTGTGATTTTATCTACTTTAATAGGATATATATTCGGGGTGGTAGCATGATTGAGATTCCTGAAAAAATTAGGAAAGAAGTCGATGAGAAAGGTGGGTTTGAAAAAATAGTTTCAATGGTCGAAAGAAAAAGTAATAAGAGATTTGTTGATTTTATAAAAACAATAGCTGATGAAAAGAGACTGAAAATAATTTATGCTTTAAGTGTGCAGAGAATGTGTGTTTGCATGCTTGCTGAATTGATTAGCTGCCCATATTCAAAATGCTCCTATCATATTTCAAAATTAAAAAAAGAAGGAATCATTAAATCAAAAAATATTGGAAATTATATTATTTATTCCTTAACAGGAAAAGGTAAAAAAGTTCTGAAATTTATTGAAAAAATTAAAGAGGTGAAAAATGAAAATTGAAATATTTGGCACAGGTTGTGCAAAATGCAAATTGCTGGAGAAAAGATTAAGAGAAGTAATAGAAGAGATGAAGAGAGAGGATATAGAAATCGTAAAGGTAGAAAATATCGAAGAGATAATAGCACGAGGCATAATGGCGACGCCAGCAATAGCAATAGATGGAGAAATAAAAATTTCTGGAAGGGTAGCAAGCAAGGAAGAAATAAAGGAAATGATAGGACGCTGAAAAAGAGTAATAAAAATGAAAGGAAAAATAATAGTATATGCATGTTTTGGAGGTTTTTCAAATACTGGGATAACAACAGCAATAGCGAGTATGGAAGCAGTTAAGCAGGAAGGGGCTGATAAAGTATCCATAGGGTGTCTCGCTGCAGTTCCAAATGAAATAGAAAGTGTAAAGGAAAAAAATGATGCATCAGTTAAAATAATTACTGTGGATGGTTGCCCCGCTGAATGTGCAAGAAAAATTCTTGAAAAGGCAGGCTATAAGGTGGAGAGTATCGTGCTTACGAGAGATATAGGAATGAAAAAGAAATCTTTATATGAGGAAAATAAATTAGAGGGTGTAGTTGATAAAAATGATATTGAAAGAGCAAAAGAAATTATTATTAGAAAAATAAAAGAGGAATAGGATGAAATGTGATTCATGTGGGAAAGAAATAGAAGATAAGGATGCAAAATATCTTAGCTATAGAGCTTGTTGCTCTGTTAGAAGAATTCCTCTTTGCAAGGATTGCTGGAATAAAATAATGGCAGTAGATAAGATATAATTAATGAAGGGAATGAACTAAAAATAAAAGAACTAAAAATATCAATCCAATTTTTGTTATTAATATACTTTCATTTTTCTTTTTAACACTCCATCCATAATCATCTATTCTATAGAAAAGAAGCCATCCATACTGGCTGAAAAATGCAAATAGGGAAAGCAATATTACTTCAATCCATGCTTTTAGTGGGATCGAAATTTTGAAATATCCATATTGAACATAGAAAGAGCCAATTACAAGAAACATTGCGCCGAATGCCATCTGTGATTCATGATGTATGAGCCCTTCTGCATATAGGCATGTTATCCCTCCTATAATAGCAAACACGATCACAGGCCATCCTGAATAATAGGCAAGATATATTGCAATTGAAAGAAGAATTATTGCTGAGAGTACGAGAAGGATTTTAAGTATTTTTTCACTTGTTGTCACCCTTTTTTCAATTTTTAGATGAATCAAATCATGGATTGTATGGGCAAGGAAATAATGAGCAATGAATCCACCAATGCTTGTTAATATAACTCCGTTCCAGTATATTTTATCGTCGAAAAGAGAATAAAAGAAAGAGCCTAATAAGGGAAAGAATCCGCCTGTAATTATACATGTAAATATTGTAAATGGAGAAAGCATTCCCTTTTCTTCTATTTTCATTCTATCCTCATTCCAATTACTTTTATCATTTCATTTACAATATAAAATGGCGCCTCTTTTAGCAATTTTCTATAAATAGTATCATTTAACAGATTGGAAGATGCAATCTCAACCGCCTTTTTTATATGTTTATTTATCTCATCTTTATATATTTCCTTTATATCCTTCCCTTTCTCCTGAAGCATTTCTTCTATTAACTTTTTCCCCTCCTTCTTTATTTTTTCTAAGATGCTTTTATCAACATTTTTTCCATACATTCTTACGATTGGCATTATTATTCCTTCTTCTATTTTTTTTCCTTCAACAACATCAACAAGATCATCAGCGAGCTGATATGCAATGCCCACTTCTCTTCCATATTCTTTCATAAGCAAAATAAGCTTTTCTTCTGCGCCTGCCTCAATTGCGCCCGCCCTGCAGGCAGCAGCAAACAAGGATGCGGTTTTCATATCTATTATTTTGAAATATTCATCAAGTAATTTTTCCGGCTTTTTGCTGACAAGCAAACTTTCTATATGAGATGTAAAGTCTATATCTTTGAGTTGGCCATTTAGTGTTTCATTCCATGTATCGAGAAATATTTTTGCATTATTTTCTCCATGCTCAAGTGAGATTCTAAATGCTTCATTTATCATTTTATGCCCTACGAGTATTGCAGTTCCTATTCCTTTAATTGCATGAAGAGCAGCTCTACCTCGCCTTTCCATATCTCCATCCATTATATCATCATGAATTAGAGAAGCAGAATGAGCAAGCTCAACACCAATAGCACTTTCAATTGCTTTATTGTATCTTTCATTTTTTCCATTGCATGCCTTGAAAGAAAGGATAAGCATCACAGGACGCAATAGTTTTCCACCTAGCATTGCATACCTTATATCCTCATCGCTGAATCTTTTTTCAATTTCTTTTCTTATCTCTGCCTGTACTTCCTTGAAGAATTGCTCAAAATCAATGATTTTTTCTTGCATACAATCCCTAAATAGAAAAATAATATAAGTATTTAACCAATATCAGAGTATTTCCGCATGTGGAATAATAAATTGATGTTGTAAATCTTTTACAACAACAATTTTGGAGCTGAGGAACCATGGAAACATCTTTTTGTATATTCCAAATTTCTTTCCTTATTTCTTGCATGCTTTTCTTTAATCTCTAAGTGTCTGAAATGTTTTTATTTGCTATTTTCTTCTGAGAGATAGCGAGAGAAGCTAAAAATTCATCATCTTTATAGTATCTGGTATGAAAATCTATTTTGCCATCTATTAAACGAAATGAAAATCTATTTTTTCCTTAAAGATTTATTTTTTTGCCTGAGGCTTCATCCCTCCCTTTTCAATTTCATAATTTTGGGATTTACCTCAGTAATATTTTTTTCTAAATTTTCACTTTCGGAAATACTGTGTTGATGCAAAACTAATAAAACCGAGGCTGAAAATTATGAAAATAGGAAAAATATTATTAGGAATATTAGTAACAGCAGTGATTATCGGGGCAAATTTTCCGATTTTGACACAAGGAGGGCAAGCAGGCGCAGCTCTATCCGCAGAAGTAACTGCTACAGGCTTTTACGAGAACATTATTACTTATGATTGGGCAATCGAGAAAAGTGTAAATCCTACAGAACTCGTTTTTAATGAAACTGAAGGTGGAGTAATAACCTATAATATAACAGTAAATCGCATTGAGGCTAGTAATATTACTCAGTACGGAGTTCGTGGAGTAGTAAATGTAACTAACGGTGGAAATGTATCAACAGAAAATCTTAAAATTGTTGTTAGAGTACAATATAAAGGCTCGGGACAATTCCAAGATTTACCAGACGCTTCAGTAACTATAATTCCGTCACAGCAACTTGGGCCAGGAGAAACAGGAACATATGAATATGAAATTGTTTTTACACCAGTTGCTGGCGCTCAATATAGAGTTGCAGCAAAAGTAACTATAACAAACCATAGCGGTCATCTTGGTGTAGAATGGGGACCAGAACCAAAATGTGATTTCTCTCTTCCAGCAACACCTGCAATTATTTATATTGATGAAGAGGCAAGTGTTGATGATGTACAAGAAATACCGACAGGTTTTAATGCTTCAACAGGACAAACTTTCCCAGTTATATTCTATGATTCAGGATATATTACTTTTACAAAGCAGATAACTCATATTGACGCTCCTCCTGGTATATATTATTTAAACAATACAGCTACCTTAACAGAAACAGATACTAAAGAAACAAGAACCGCAACCGCTACAGTAGCAATAACTGTATTGGAATCTTATGGAGAAGAGCCAGAGCCGTATGAGGGATTAAGCCATGGTTACTGGAAGACCCATACAGGTTCATGGATTGGATACACCACCAATACTAAAATAAAAGATGTTTTTAATAGAACAGCTTATTTGCCATACACTACTATAGGTGAATTGACACTGCTACAAGCTCTGAATTATAAAGGAGGAAAAACAATTCAGGATGCGGCTGGGATTTTGCTCCGCCAGGCGGTCGCCGCCTTGCTAAATGCTGCCCATCCAGACATTAATTATCCTCTTGCAGAGGATCAAATAATCATAGCAGTGAATGCCGCTCTTAATAGCGAGGAGCGTCAAACTATCCTTAACTTAGCTGAGGAACTGGATGGATACAATAACTTAGGAGCAATCCTATAATCTTTTCCATTTTCTTTTTTCAAAAGCAAAAATTATTTATACCTTTTATATTCCAACTATGCAGTGGCATGGAAGAAGCAGAAGAAAGGAAACAGGAGGAATTTACAGACAGGCAAGGAAGAAAAGGAAATATGAGCTTGGAAGAGACCCGATTTTACCATTAATAGGAGAGGATAAACTAAAGAAAATAAGGGTTAGAGGAGGAAATTATAAAGTAATGGTTGTATCTGCAAAGCATGCAAATGTTACAAATCCAAAGACAGGAGAAACAAAAAAAGTTGAAATAAAAGATGTTGTTGAAAACCCTGCAAATCCTCACTATGTAAGAAGAGACATAATAACAAAGGGAGCAATAATTCTCACAGAAATTGGGAAGGCAAAGGTTACTTCCCGCCCAGGCCAGCATGGCTGCATAAATGCGATTTTGATAGAAGAAAAGAATGAAGGATAAATGGATAATATGGCCCTCCTATTTTGATTTTGACTTAAGCAGAAAGGAGGGTAGAAAAGTTAAAAAAAGTATTGCAATTAAAAATCCAAACATAGATGAAATTTTTCAAATTGCAAAAAAATTAGGGCTAAATCCATTAAAAGAAGAAAAAAGCCATCCAAAAAGATGGTGGAAGAAAGAAGGAAGAATAATTGTTGATAAAAAAGGAAAGAAAGTTGAGATAATAAGAAAAATAGGTGAAGAAGTTTATAATAAAAGATTACAGAGTAAATAAAGTATATATACAGAATTTACTGAGTATTTTATTTTTTAACAATTTAAGTTTAGCTCAAACAAAAAGTATAAATCAAAAATATTCTTGGATTATTAAATATATATACTAAATTTACATAGAAAACAAATTATATATACTTCTTTTTCATTCCCTCAATAACAAAAATTTTTCCCTTTCTCCTTGCTTTTTTTGCCTTTAAAATTTGAATTCTATTAAAATCTTCTATATCAACAATTTTTTCATGTCCTCCAGAAAAAAGAATATCGTCCCATTCAATAAGCCCGCAATATACAGGATTTGAAAGAATTCTTGAAATTGTCTTTTTATCCCATTTCCCATTATACTTGCTTCTTGCATTCTCATTAAGCCAGCTGCATATCTCTTTTAAGCTTTCTCCTTCCAGATATCTTCTATAAATCTCTTTCACGATCCTTAACTCTTCTTCAATTCCAACAAGCTGTCCATCCCTATATTCATAACCATATGGTGGCGGCGAACCAAGCAAGCCAGCGGCTTGCTTTGCCTTTTGGCGCATTCCATCATATACTCTTTCGCCTATCTGCTCGCTTTCAAGCTGGGCTATCCTCTGAATTATATCCATTACAAATCTCCCCATCGCGGTGCTTGTATCTAGGCTTTCTGTCATTGAAACAAATTCCTTTCCCTTCGCCCTGAGTTTTTCCATCATCAGCATAAAATTTTTTGTATTTCTATGAATGCGGTCCATTTTTATTACAAGCAATGCATCCCATTTATCAATTTCTTCCATCATTTTTTGATAAGCTGGTCTTTTTATATCTCTTCCACTATATCCATCATCAACATATTCACCAGCTATTTCCCATCCCCTTGCAATGCAATAGCTTCGCAATTTTTCAAGTTGATTGCTTAAGCTAAATCCTTCTTTTGCCTGGTCTTCAGTGCTAACTCTTGCATATATTGCTACCCTCATAGTGGCTCACGGATTACCGATAGCCACTAAAAACCGATAAAATATAAATTTTGCTAAATTTTTACTAAAATTATGCAAACAAAAAAATTGCACGACCATATGTTTATTTTTGCTGAAAAACTTTTATCAAAATTTTTTTCAAAAGCATATATAAATTTTTTTGAAAGAGCGATTATTGAAGAATTTAAAATGGTTGGAATAAAAGAAAATGATAAATTGATTCATATTGGCTGCGGACCTTTGCCCAATACACTTATTTCTCTTGCAAAAAATATTAAGGCAAAATATGTAGGAATAGACAAAGACAAGGAGGCGGTTGAGATTGCAAAAAAGATAGTTGAAAAATATGCTCTTGATATAAAAATAGAAGAAGGAAATGCATTAAATTATCCGATTAATGATTTTGATATAATAGTTGTATCTTTTGGAGTTGAGCCTCGCAATCAAGTTTTTGAAAGAATAAGAAAAGATTGCAAAAAAAATGCAAGAATAGTTTTCAGAAAGCAATGGGATTTCCTCGATGCTATATTTGGAAAAAAAGATTTGCCAGATGGCTTTGAAGTAATTTCGCAACATAAAAGGAGGGATTTTATAAAATCTTATTTGCTAAAACCTATTTAATACAAAATTCCTTTTCGATCCATTCTTTTATTTCATCCCTTACTTTTCTGAAAATCATTAATTTTTCCTCTTCGGTTGCTTCATATTTTGAAGGATCAATAAATCCTTTGTGAACATATTTTTTTCCACCGGGAAAGAATGGACAAGCCTCCTTAGCATCATCGCATACAGTAACTATATAATCAAATTTTATTCCATAAAATTCATCAATACTTTTTGAACGATGTTTTGAAATATCTATACCAATCTCAGACATTACTTTTATAGCATATGGATTAACTTCTGATGGCTGAACTCCAGCGCTATATGCTTCATAATATTCACCGCACATTGCCCGAAGAAAGCCCTCCGCCATCTGCGAGCGGGCGGAATTGTGCATGCAGATAAAAAGAACCTTTTGTTTAGCCATTTAAAATAAATTATAATAGAAATATAAATTTGCTGATTGAAGCGCAAATTTTTTAATTATTAAAAGATTAAAATTATGAAACTAAAAGCATTGTTTGTTTTGTTTCTTTGCCTTGCAACATTTTTTCCAGTAAAAGGAGAGATGCATGCAAGAACTGTTTTTGCTGAGCTTGGAGCGCTTAGCTGGTGCCCCCACTGCCCGAAGGCGAGCGATGCTCTGCAGAATCTTTCGCAAGAACTTAATTTTTGCTATGTAACGCTTGTTTATGATAAAAGCAAAGTTGCTTCTTTGCGTGGCTCATGGCTGAGAGATGCATATGCTCCAATGCTTTACATTGATGGTGGCTATGAAGTTGTTGATTATAATCCAAGCAGTGTTTATTCTGATTATAGAAAAGCTATAGAAAATGCAAGCAAAAGAAGCGTAAGGAATATTGAAGTTGAAATAAATGCTAAATGGCTTGGAGAAGCGAAAATTGAGATAGGAATAAAAATATTGAATAAGGAAAAACCATATCTTTGCCATTTGCGTGTCTATGTAACAGAGATAAATTCAAGATGGAATGACTATGCGGGAAAGCCTTTTAAATATGCTTTTCTTGATTATGCATTCAATGAATACATTTTGCTGAGAAAAGAATATGAAAAAGTAAAGATATGGGATGGAAATAAAATGCATGGGAATTTAACATTTCCAGATATAGAAAAAGATAATATAATGATTATTGCAACAATTTCAAACGCAATGCCGCATATAGAAAAAAATCCCTGGGAAAAACCATTTCCTTACTTTATTGCTGAATATGTTGATGTGGTAAAATCTAGTTTATTAAATTGATATACATAGTTTATTAAGTATAAATACAAGATTATCTAAGTATTCATTTTTTGTAGATTGATATAAGAAAGCTCAAAAACAATTATTAACAAATTCAGTTTTAGCATCATGATTCCAAAAAGTCATCCACGCTACAAAAGCTTAATGACAAGAAATCAAATTGCAGAGGGCTATGAAAAAGGAATAGTTCATATAACCGGCTTAATTGCCCATGGAAGAGGCGAGGCATTTGATTACTTAATAGGGGAAAAAACCCGCAAGTTCGCTCAAAAGGCAGCACTTGCATGCGCCGCCTGGCTTGCTGTCGCGAATAAGCCGGTTATATCTGTTAATGGGAATGTTGCGGCTCTTGTTGGAAAAGAAATTGTTAAGCTTGCGAAAGAGAGCAAAGCAATTATAGAAGTAAATCTTTTCCATAGAAGCGAGGAGAGGATAAAGAAAATAATAAGATTGCTTGAAGAGGAGGGGGGAGAAAAAATTTTAGGGCTTGAAGGAGATGCAAAAATTGATGGCTTAGAGCATGCAAGGGCTATATGCAGTTATGAAGGAATTTATACAGGCGATGTTATTTTTGTCCCACTTGAAGATGGAGATAGATGCTCAGCATTAAAAAAAATGGGAAAAATTGTTTTAACTGTTGATTTAAATCCTTTATCACGAACAGCAAGATGCGCAGATGTAACAGTAGTTGATAATATAACGAGAGCAATTCCAAATATAAGAAAAAAATTTAAAGAAATAAATCAGCCAGAAAAAATAATAAAGGAATGGGACAATAAAAAAAATTTGCAAGAAGCTTTGAATTTTATCTGCAAAAGACTAAGATATATTTATAAAAGTTAATTATTTTAGCGTCAATGAAAATTGCATGGTTTACAGATACATGGCTCCCAACAAGAGATGGAGTTGTAACTTCATTGCTTTCATTTAAAAAAGAAATTGAAAGAAAGGGAAATGAAATTTATATTTTTGCTCCTGGAAAGGAAAATTATGAAGAGAATGATGTTTTTTATTATAAATCAAGACCATTTAAAAAATATGAAAATTATAGATTCGTCTCTTTGCTTTCTTTTTTTTCAAAAAGAACCGAAAAAATTATAAAGAGAATAGAGCCAGGCGTGATACATTCGCATTCACCTGGCTTCATGGGCATTCACGCTTTGATTGCATCATATAAAACAGGAATTCCTCTTTTTTTTACATATCATACATTTATAGATGATTCTATATATCTGCTCACAAAAGATGAAAATTTTCAGAATTTTGCAAAAAAATTGCTTTATCTTTGGCTAAAATATTATATGAAAAGATGCTCGTGCATTATTGCTCCTAGCAACTATACTGCAAGATATATAAATGAAAAGATAATTGAAAGAAGCATAGAAATTATTCCAACAGGTATAGATATAAAAAGATTTTCAAAATTAAAAAATAAAAAAAATAAAGAGAATAAAATAATTCTTCATGTTGGAAGAATAGTGAGAGAAAAAAATATTGATTTAATTATAGAAGCAGCTCCATATATTCTTAAAAAAATGGACGCAATTTTTTTAATTGTTGGAGAAGGACCTGCAAGGAAGGAATATGAAGAAAAAGTTAAAAAAAAGGGTTTGCAAAATAACTTCATATTTACTGGATTTATAGATGATGAAAAATTGCTTGAATATTATCATTCAGCGGATGTTTTTGTTTTTCCTTCATTGTATGAAACGCAAGGTATTGTTGCACTTGAAGCAATGGCTTCTGGCCTGCCTGTGGTGGCTGCGAGAGCAAAGGCTCTTCCTGATTTTATAAAGGATGGAGAAAATGGCTATCTTTTTAATCCTTACGATGCGATGGAATTTGCTGAGAAAGTGATAAAAGCAATAGAGGATAAAAGAATTGTTGAAAAAGGACTTAAATTTGTTAAGAATTTCAGTATTGAAAGGATGGCGGAAAAACTGGTTGATTTATATGAAAGTAAAATGCAAAATAAAAATTGAGTTTAAAAGCAAGGAAGAAGCAAGAAATGTGAATGAGGTATTAAAAATAGATAATGAGAAATATATATCTACAAAAGTGAATGGGAAATTTATTGAAGCAGAAATTGAGGCAAATAAAATAATGTCAATAATTCATACTTTAGATGATTTTTTTTCCTGTCTTAAAGAGGCAATTGAAATTTTCACTCAAATATAAGGCTCTTCTTTTCTAACTCTACTTTTGGCATTTTATATGTTTTTCTAATCTTTTTATCATATTCTTCTTCGCCAATTTCTTGCAATATTTTCCTTCCTTTTTCATCTAAGGCAAGGACATTGTTGTTTATTTTAGCAACTGTTGCAGGCGATATTTTCAGCAATAAATTCATTCCTGTTGCAAGTCCAAATGGCAGAGATTCTGTTTTCATTATTCCTCCAGGAATTGCCTCAAACCATATTCCAATTGAATCCTCCCCAAACTTTGTTATTGGTATACCAGTAGCTGCCTGCCTTTCTGGCAATGGGCCGACGTCAGCAACAATCCATTTTCCATCTATATAAGCTTCTCCTTCTCCATGGAAAAGGAAATTCCCCATTGCTTCATACCACTCCACCATCAATGGATCAGGAGCAACAAATGTATCATACCATTGAGGAATCATTGAAAGAGCATACAGCTTGTATCTTGCCTTTATTCCAGCAACTCTGCAAAGGGCTATAAAAAGAGATATTTTATGAAGGCATGTTCCATATCCTTTCCTCAGTGTTTCATCTACATCCCAGAAAGGAACTATCTGAAGTATGACCTTTCTTTTAACAAATTCAAAAACATCATTTGCATATTCATATGGTTCTTTTTCAAAAGCTCCAAGCTTGTTTGCCATTGCAATAATTTCTTTTGAATATGGATTGCAAAATAAAGTCGGGCGAAGATATTTCTCATCTGATTTAATAAATTTCATATTCTCATTATATGAAGGTAATTCATAAACTCTTTTTGGAGGGGTGTAGCTTATTCCTTCCGCTCTTCTTAATTTTTTCAATTTAAAAAAATTTTTTATCAAAACTTTGCTAAGAGAAAAGCCACCTCTTATAAAAAGCTTCATCATCTGCTTTTTTGGTATATATTCTTTTTCCTTCCACTCTCTAAACATTTGTGTCACCCATATCCATTGCAAAAACTCTTCTCATTTCCTCAGCACAACCTCTTAATTCCTCACCTTTTGCTCTATTTACTTCTGGCTCAAGAACTTGACTGTTTTTTTCACAAACTGGACAATTTTCAATCATCTTTACTTCATCACCTGAAATTATGAAGCCAGGATAGCTGAAAGCAAGTCCATCAAGAAAAGCAAATCTGCCTTTTTCCCCATATCCAACTTCTTCACCATTCTCATCTAGCACCATTACATGATAATAACTTTTTGGTATATGTAGATAATGTCCTTCTCTGCAATGGAGCATCCATCCATTACCTTCAACCATTCCATATAAATCAAGGCAATTCTCTGGAGGTATGCCAAAAAATTTCTCAACTTTTTCTCTAAATTCCTTAACTGGCAATCTTTTGCCTTCATATATTTTCCATCCCCCACCAGTAAGCACCGCCCCATTTTCTCCAAAATCAAAAGCTTCACCACTTTCCTCTAGTTCTTCAATAACAAAATTAATTAAGAAAGGCAAGCCAACGAGAGCAATTTTTTTCTTTTCCTTCTCTTTTTTCCTTAACCATTCAATTACTCTATTAACTAACTTTTTTGTTTCCCTCTGAACCGCGTATCTTATAATTCTTCCTTTTAAGCTATTTTTCATTGCTTCCTGAATAACTTCCGCAGATATTTCTCTATCAAGAGCTATTTCAACACTTTTTATTGCATCAAAAAATACCTTGCAAACCTTTCCTGCAAAAACATTTGTTTTCAATGGATTCGGCATGAAAAGATAACCATCTATTTCATATTCCCATACAGGATATGCCATCCCTATCACTGATTTTGCAATTGCATACTCGGAGGCATTAAATGTTCTGAAGTCGCGAGGAATAAATGTGTGGCGCCCGCTTGTTCCACTGCTATAAGAAATTACAAGCCCTGCTTCATTGAACTTATTTATTATTTCATCAAATCCATAATTTTTTTTGATTATTATATTTGGCAAATCGCCAGTATAAATTGTCGCAAGCCACATTGCAAATTCGCTGCCGGAAGGATATGCTTTAAAAAATTTATCTGGAAGCAATGGTATTTTTTTAAAATCATCTATGCTTTTTATATCATCTGGGTTAACATTTTTTTCTTTGCAATATTTGTGGTAGAAAGAATTTTTTTCATAATGAAGCTTAAATGCATATTTTATTGCCTTAAATTTATATTCATCCGCTTCTTTATCTGGCATATCATATAAATCATAGGGCTTAAAAACAGCTTCCTCTCCATAATTTAACTCCGCTGGTATATAATTTTTTAGCCTCTTATTCATTTCATCGATATAATCCTCGTATTTTTTCATTACTGAAAATTTATAAATTTTATTATATTCTTTATTTAAAATTTAATTTAACTGAGTTAAAGAAAAATTTAATTATTATGAATGTTGCTCAATTTTATCATTTTTATTTTCAGTTATACCTGGAAAAGTTGGCAATTAAAAACAAACTGTAAAAACAACTACATATTTTTCATTTCTCTTTTTTTATTTATTCTCTTTATTCCCTCTTTTTTTCCAATTATTACTTCATCAGCAATTCCAGCAAAAAAGCCATGCTCGACAACTCCTACAACTGCTTTTATTTCATCGCATATCCCTTTATCTATCCTACTGTATCTACAATCAACTATGAAGTTTCCATTATCAGTAACAAAATTTTTTCTTAATTCTGGAATGAAGCCAAATTTTTTTATTTTTTCAGCGGTTCTTTTCCATCCAAACTTTACAATTTCTATAGGCAAAGGAAATGAAAAATTCTCAACAATTTTCCTTTCATCAACAACAATTATTTCTTTTTTGCTTATGCTTGCAACAATTTTCTCCCTAAGTAAAGCCCCTCCCCCTCCTTTTATAAGATTTAAATTTTTATCCACTTGATCAGCTCCATCAATTGTTAAATCTATTTCTTCATAATCATTTATATCAGCAATTTTTATTCCATATTCTTTTGCAATTTTCTCGCTTTCAACAGATGTTGGTATTCCAATTATTTCAAGCCCTTCTTTAACTTTTTTACCTATTTCAATTATAGCATATTTTGCAGTTGAGCCACTTCCAAGCCCAACAACCATTCCATCCTTTACTTGCTTAACCGCCTCCTCTGCTGCTTTCTTCTTTAATTCTTCCACAAAAAATATTTATAAGCAGTATATATAAATTGATGGTCAGGAGTGGAAGCGCGGCTAACGGTGCACTGCACCGAGGAAATACCCTCCTCATTCCCAGGCCAGGGGCGTAAAAGCCAGGGCGAGAGCCCTGATGGAGGCGCAGAAAAGCCACAGCCAGAAGCGAGGATGATTTCCAGCGAATGACGTTGCTTCTGGATTTGGTGAAACTACCTCCACCCTGGAGCAAGTCCAAGCACCGGGGTCGGCTGCCTGGGACCGCCCGGGGGTAGGACGCTGAGACGAATGCCGCGGAAACAGAAGAGGGATTACTCTCCACACCTGACCAAAAATTTTTATTTTTGTGGACAATTAGGATTATGAAAATATTAGCTCTGATTATTGCTTCTTTGCTTGTTTTCCCAACTTTTAGTTTAAAGGAAGAGGAAATGATTTTTTCTTTTTGTTTCAGCGAGCCAGAATTTGAGGAAGATAAAATAATTATTGAAGGATGCAGCTTGCATGAATATAAAGGGCTTATTATTCCTGTAAAAAGCCTTTTTATTCTTTTACCATATAAAAGAGATGTTAAGAGTATAGAAGTAAATGCAATAGAAAAATATGCAGGAGAATATAGAATAGAGAAAGCAAAGCCTATTATTGTTGCAAATAAAAAAATTTTTCAACAAAGTGATGAATTTATTGAGGAAAAATATGAAATCGTTGGCAATTTTTACTCAAGAGGATATAAAATTTTTGCTGTTAATTTGATTCCAATTGCATATAGAAATGGCAAGCTTTATTATCGCGAAAAAATGGAATTAAAAATAAAATTAAAAGAAAGCAACGAAAATGAACTTTATAGAGGAATTAAAGAAGACAAAGAATTTGTTGAAAAAATTGTTATAAATCCATGGGTTGCAGAAAGCTATCCAGAAAAGAAAATAAGCAATAAATACGAATATTTAATAATAACAAAAAATGAATTCGTTGAAGCATTTGAAGAATTTGCAAAATATAAACAAAGCAAGGGAATAAAAGTAAAGGTAGCGAGCATTGAAGAAATAGAAAAAAATAGCAGCTTCTGGGGAGAAAAAGATATTTTCAATGATACTCAGGCAAAAATAAGGAATTTTATAAGATATGCATATTCTGAATGGGGAATAAAATATGTATTGCTTGGAGGAGATGCAGATATAAACAATAGTAAGGAAAATATTTTGCCAGCCCGCTATCTTTATGCAAGCTGTGTTGGCCTGCCGCTCGGCGAGGAAATTGAGGCACAAATTCCTTCTGATGTTTATTATGCATGCCTTGATGGAAATTTTAATGAAGATGAAGATGAGAAATGGGGAGAAAATTCAACTGACAATGAAAATGGAATAGAAGAAGCGGATCTTTTCAGCGAGGTTTGGGTAGGAAGAGTTTGTGCAGATAGCAAGCACGAGATAGAAAATTTTATCAGGAAAAGTAAATCATATGAAGAAAATGCTGAAAGCATGGAAGTTTTGCTCGTTGGTGAGTTTCTTGGATTTGGAGGAATTGCAGACTGGGGAGGAAATTATATGGATGAAATTAAGCCTTTAATCCCTTCTTATTTCAATGTTACAACTCTTTATGAGAGAGATAGATACTGGCATAAAGAAGAGCTAATTTCATTGCTTGAAAGAGGATGCAATTTTGTTAATCATCTTGGCCATGGATGGACAACACATGCTTTAAAAATGAGTAATAGTGATTTGGATAATTTGCAAAATAAGGAATATTTCTTTTTATACTCCCAAACCTGTCTTGCTGGCTCTTTTGATAACGCATATCCTTATGGAGATGGCTATGCTTATTATAGCGATGATTGTTTTGCTGAACATTTAACTCTTTCTGAAAATGGAGCATTTGCTTGCATAATGAATTCAAGATATGGGTTAGGAATGGAAAATAGCACAGATTCGCCAGGGCAAAGATATAATCTCGCATTCTATGAAGGAATTTTTAAGAAAAATATTTATGAAATAGGAGGAGCGAATCATTATTCAAAAGAAGCAAATGTATGGAGAATAAATGAAAATGGAATGAGATGGATATATTATGAAACAAATCTTCTAGGCGATCCACAAATAAAAATAAAAGAGCCAGAGGAAAAAATAAATTTAAGCGTTGAAATATTAAAGCCATTAAAGGGATTATATATTCTTGATTTTGGCCCAATTTTTAAATTCATAAATTCAACAATAATATTCGGAGCAATTTCAATTGTCGCAAGCGTTAGAAGCGAGCCAGAAGGAAAAATAAAAGAAGTAAAATTTTACATAAACAATGAAACAAAAGTAAGCTTTGCATCGCCACCTTATATCTGGCTATGGGACGAAAAATGCCATGGAAAATATAAGATAAGCATTGAGGCAATTGCAATAAATGGAAAAATGCAAAGAGAAAGTATTGATGTTTTTATTTTGAATTTATAATTTACACAACTCTCGCCTCCATACAGCAAATCCATATCATTTCAAATATCAAAGCTACAACTGCTGGTATTGCTGCAGTGTAGCCAAAAAGGGAAGATGAAAGCAACATAACAAGTCCCTCATTTTTAAAAGAGGAAAATAAAGCATAATTAACAATCTTTTTATTATCGATACCAAATTTTTTTCCAAATATTTTTACAATTCCCCCTGTTCCAAAAGTTCTTATTGCCATCATTATTGAAAGAAAAATCAATGAGTTTTCAAGTAAAAAATTCCTGTTTTTTCCAACCATTGTAAAAATTATTATAAAAAACATCATATTCGATAAAATTTTTATCTTGTTTTCATCGATTTTCCTGTAAATAAAGCGAGACAAAAGAATGGGCATAATCAAAAGAACAATTATATTTTTAATCAGGATAAAGCTATTTACCTTTTGAGAAAGAAAAAGTATAATAATGAGAGGCATCAAAAAAATCGAAAGAATATAGAGAAAAATAAGGGAAAAAAGAGAATGATGCTTCTCTCCTTTAAGCGCCCCGCTCAGCGGAACAACTAAAATTGCTGGTGGGGCGGATGCCATCACTATAAAACCCTCAAAATATTTTTTCATAAAAAAGCCCATCGCTATTATTATTGAAGAGAGGAAAGCATAATTAAGGAGAAAAGCATATATTAATTCCTTATACTCTTCCTTTATTTTTATTCTTAATGAAATATTTGATATTGAAAATGTCATTGCAAGAAATAAAGCGAGAGTTGCAAGCTCATCAGCGTATGGTATTTCTCCAAAAAGAATTCCAAGAATAATTGCGATTATAACTGAAAATGAGAAACTTGAAATAATTTTTGAAAGCATGTATAAAATTAAATATGATTATTTATTTTTTTGTGATGATAAAAAATTTTGAAAGTTTAATTGAAAATACAGATAAGGAATTTTTTGGAATAAGGAGAGATATGCTTGAAATTTTAGATTTTGTGCTTGAGGAGATGAACTCATATAAATTACTAAAAAAAATTATAAAGAAGGAAGGTGGAAAAATAGATATAGATGGGAAAAAAATTGATATAGGAAAATACAAAAAAATTTATCTCGCTGGATTTGGAAAAGCAGCCGGCTCGATGGCGAGAGCAATTGAAGAAATAATTGATTTTGATGAAGGATGTGTAATAACTACTGAAGATATTGAGTTAAAAAAGGCGAGAGTTTTTAAAGGAACACATCCTTTCCCAAGTGAGATAAATTTAAAAGCAACCGAAAAAATAATTGAGATTTTTGAAAAAGCAGATGAAAATGATTTAATAATAGTTCTGATAAGTGGCGGGGGCTCCTCCTTGCTGTGCAAGCCAAAAATATCTCTTGAAAGTTTTATAGAAGTAACGGAAGATTTAATGAAAAAAGGTTGCACAATAGAGGAGCTTAATATTGTAAGAAAGCATCTCTCATATGTTAAGGGAGGGAAGCTTGCAAAAATGACAAAAGCAAATATTTTATCTTTAATAATTTCTGACATAATTGGAAATCCTGTTGAACTTATTGCTTCGGGCCCCACATCACAAGATAGCTCCTCCACAAGGCAGGCAATGGAAATAATTGAGAAATATGGAATAAAGAATAGAGAAGCTATTGAAGCTCTTAAGAAAGAAGAAAAGGTAGAAAAGCTGGAAAATGTAGAAAATATAATAGTTGCAGACAATGAAACTGCTTGCAAAAAAGCAATGGAAAAAGCAATTGAAAAAGGATATTATGCAAAAATTTTTACAAACAGGCTAAAAGGAGAGGCAAGAAATGTTGGAAAAGACTTAGGAAAGTTTGCAAAAATTTATCCGAGGAATAAAGCAATTTTGATATTTGGAGGTGAAACAACTGTAAAAATTGAAGGAAAAGGCACAGGAGGAAGAAACCAGGAAATTGTTTTATCAGCAATTGAAGAAATAAAAGATGAAAAAATTGTTTTTATTTCATTTGGAACAGATGGAATAGACGGAAATAGCCCTGCGGGAGGGGCAATTGCGGATGGCTGTAGCTATAGAAAAGCGATAGAAAAAGGTCTTAAAATAGAGAAATTTCTTGAAGAAAACAACTCCTATGAATTTTTCAGAATTTTGGGAGACGTTATAATAACTGGATATACAGGAACAAATGTTATGGACTTGCAAATTATAGGAAAAATTTAAAGAGCTTCAACCCTCTTTATTTCTGGTATTTTCTTCTTCAAATTTCTTTCAATTCCCATTTGAAGTGTCATTTTTGAGAAAGGGCATCCTGCACATGTGCCAACGAGGCGAAGCTTAACTACCCCATTTTTTTCATCAACATCAACAAGCTCAACATCTCCTCCATCTGCTTGTAGGGAGGGGCGTATCTCATCAAGAGCTTTTTCTACCTTTTCTCTCATATTAATCAAGAGTTATACATTCATTTGGGCAAACTTCAACACAGTGACCGCACTCAATGCATGCATTTTCATCCACAACAGCAAAACTTTGTATTGTTATTGCTCCAACAGGGCATTCTTCCGCACAGCTTCCGCAAGCAACACAACAATCTGGATTTACTTTTGCTGGCATAAAAGGATAATTTTGTTCTATATTTATATTTTTGGATTTAGATTTAGCATATTCTTAGGGCAGATACAGATTTACAATTTTTAAATCTGTTTTTTTTTGTTGAAATAAATTATTGACCAACTTAAATTTTATCCAAAACTAAAATTTTTGTATTAATTTTAATACAAAAATGCAAAAATTTCTATGCAATTTTTGAAAAATCAATGAATTTTAACAATTTTTGTAAATTTTATATCTATTTTAATCTAACCATTGATATTAAAACTGTTTTAATTTTGGATGTTTAAACCAGATATACTACACTTATAAGATTTTCAGTAACCCCATTTTGCAATTTTGTTAAAGCAACAAAATTTAAGGAAAGCAAGCATGGAGTTGTGTGGAAAAATGCAATATCTGATGCTTTCATTTTCCTCCCACTTTTTCATCATTCCATTCCTATAATATGCACCAACTACTTCATATTCTCCTTTTCTGTAAAGAAATTTTAACTTCTCTTCTATGCTTGCATTAGGATTAAAACCTTTTTCTTTCCAATATTTACTATACCTTCTTTTGATATATCTTTCATCAATCCTATAACCTTTTTTAATTGATTTTATTCCTTTTAGCTTCATAAATATTACAAATTTTATCCTTGCATACACTGATTTCTTTATTCTATTCAATCTAGGAAACATTTCCTTTAGTGTTTGATCTAGAAAACTTAAGTGCAAAGAGAAAGAAATTCAGATGTAGCATTTTCCTATTTTTTCGAAATTTTCAGAAGCAACGAATTATCTAAAAATAGTTAGATTTTTATATTAGAAAGGCTAATCTGTATCCGCCTTCTTAGGGCAGATACAAATGCTCCAATAATTAGAATTAGTTAGAAAAATAATAGAGAAATTCAATTGGTGGCGCCAAAATGAAATAGCAAAATTTTTTATCTTATATGCATTTCTGATTAATGATAATAAAAGGCAGAGTAATCAAATATGGAGATAATATAAATACAGATGTAATTTATCCAGGGAGATATTTAGAAATAACAGATGGCAAAGAGATGGCAAAGCATGCAATGGAGGATTTGGACAGCAATTTTCATGAAAAAGTAAAAAATGCGAAAATAATTGTTGCAGGAAAAAATTTTGGATGCGGCTCCTCGCGCGAGCAGGCGGTAACTTGCTTGAAATATGCTGGTATAGAAGCAATATTGGCGAAATCTTTTGCAAGAATATTCTTCAGAAATGCAATAAATGAAGGAATTGTTGCTCTTGAGTTTGATACAGATAAAATAGAGGAAGGTGACGAAATTGAAATAAATGTTTCAGAAGGGAAAATAAGGAATTTGAGTAAATCTGAAATTTATGATGTTAAGCCATTGCCACAATTTTTGCTTTCTATAATTGAAAAAGGAGGACTAATAGAATATATGAAGGTGAGGAAAAATGAAATATAAAATTGCGATGTTACCAGGAGATGGAGTTGGAAAGGATGTGATGGATGCAGCCCAGATAGTTTTAAATGCAAGCGGACTTGATGCAGAATATATTTATGGAGACATTGGCTGGGAGTTCTGGAAAAAAGAAGGGAATCCACTGCCAGAAAGAACAGTAGAAATACTCAAACAAACAGATTGTTGCCTCTTTGGGGCAATTACTTCAAAATCAAAGAAAGAGGCGCAGGAAGAGGTTGCTGAACATTTAAAAGGAAAAGTAGAATACTCTAGCCCAATTGTTAAGCTTCGCCAGATGTTTGATTTATATGCGAATATTAGACCATGTAAGGCATATAAGGGAAATCCTCTAAACTATAGAGATGATATAGATATTGTAATTTTTAGAGAAAATACCCAATGCCTTTATGCTGGTGTTGAATTTTATCCATTGCCAGATGAAGTAAGAAAGGCTTTAGAGTTAAATAAAAATATGCTAAAATTTCATGATGTGCCAGCAGAAGACATAGCTATTTCTGTTAGAATATTTACAAGAGAAGGATGCAGAAGAATTGTTAAGAAAGCTTTTGAATATGCAAAGGAATATGGAAGAAAAAGTGTGACAGTTGCTGAAAAACCAAATGTGCTAAGAGAAACTTCAGGAATGATGATAGAAGAAGCAAGAAAAATTGCACAGCAATATCCGAGTATAGAATATAAAGAGGTAAATATAGATGCCCTTACAATGTGGCTGCTCAAAAATCCAAAAGATTATGATGTTATAGTTACATCAAATATGTTTGGTGATATAATTTCTGACGAGGCTGCTCAGCTTGTTGGAGGACTTGGGTTTGCAGGGAGCGGAAACATTGGTGAAAAATACGCAATTTTTGAGCCGACGCACGGCTCAGCGCCAAAATATGCGGGAAAATATGTTGTTAATCCTATAGGAATGATTATAGCAGTGAGGATGATGTTTGATTGGCTGGGAGAAAAAAAGCTTGCAAACAAGCTTGAGCAAGCGATTGCAAAAACAATTGAGGAAGGGAAAGTAAGGACATATGATATGGGAGGCAATAATAGCACGCTTGAAATGGCGGAAGAAATAGTAAGGAATATGGATTAAAATGAAAAACAAAAGATACGAAGAATATATTGAAACAGTATATGGGCTTGTAAAAAATAAGGGCACCGCGAGAACAAATGATATCGCGAAAAATATGAATGTAAAACCATCTACAGCAACAGAGATGCTTCAAAAAATGGGGAAAGAAGGATATATAAGATATACAAAATATAGAGGAGTAATTTTAACAGAAAAGGGGGAGGAAATAGGAAAAAAGCTTGAAAAAAAGCATGAAATATTAAAAAATTTTTTTATATCAATAGGTGTTGATGAAAAACTCGCTGATGAGGATGCTTGCAAAATAGAGCATATTGCTTCAAATGAAACACTTAATATGCTAACAAAATTTTTTGAATTTATTCAGAAAAGTGATTTGTTAAAGGAATTTACTCATGAAAATAGAGGAAGTAGAAGAAGAAATTAAAAAAGCCGAGGCATTGATAAGACGTGGCTATAGTAGAAAATTGATAATTGAGAAGCTAAAAAATGTTTATTTTCCAAAAGAAAAAATATTTGAAATGGCTAAATGCAGAATAAAATCATTAAAAAAGTTTCCTTCTCAGAATCTCCTTTTTGATGAGTATGGGCTTAGATATGCTACTCCTCCAGCAATTGCTGAATATAGAGCTAAAAGAATTAATAGCAAATATATAGCTGATGTTAGCTGTGGAGTTGGTGCTCAACTCCTATTTTTTGCAAAAAAATCGATGGTTATAGGAGTTGAAATAGATGTTATAAGGGCAAAAATAGCTAAGCTGAATATGGAAATAAATGGAATAAAAAATTATGAAATTATTGAGGGAAATTGCCTTGATAAGGAAATTGTAAAAAGAATAGATGCGGATGCAATTTTTTCTGATCCTTCGAGAAAAGAGAATGAAAAGAAAAGAAGATTGCAAAGCCTCGCACCAAATCCATTAAAAGTTTATGAAATTTATAAAAAGAAAACAGATAGGATAGCCTTTGAATTGCCTCCCCAGATTTCAAGAAAAGAAATTTTAATAAAAGGAGAGAAGGAATATACATCTCTTAATTTCACTTTAAACAGGTTAGCTCTTTATACAGATGAGCTTGCTTCCTGCGATGTCTCTGCCATATCTTTGCCTTCTGAAGAGAGAATAACTGATATGGATGAAAAAATTGAAATAAATTTTTCAGATAATATTAAAGAATTTATTTATGAGATTGATGCAACTATTACAAAAGCAAATTTATTGAACAATTTATTTGGAAAAATAGGTTTCGATGGGAATTTGCTTAAAATTGAAAAAAGGCGTACCCTAGCAACATCTTCTTGCCTATATAATTCCTCTTTTTTAAGGAAGTATAAATTGCAGGAGACATGCTCTTTTAATTTCTCTGAAATAAATAAAATTTTAAAAAGAATAAATGCAAAAAAGGCGATTTTAAGAATAAATATAGAGCCAAAAAATTACTGGAATTTTAGAAAAAAAATTGAGAATGGGCTAAAAGGAGAAAAAATATATCATATATTTAAATTAGGAAATAGAGCGTTGATTGTAGAAGAGATTTAGTTGAAAAGTCGCGATAAAGAAAGGTAAGAGAGTTCAGGAAAGAAGGAATAATATTTTAAACTCTTTTTATATAATAAATTGAGATGGCTATAAGGGAAGACCATGAAGAAATGCTTGACAACTTTGATGAAATTGTGATTTTGTTAAATAGAGATATGGAAATATTGTTTGTAAACAAGGCTATTGAAAAAGTATCAAAGGGAAAGATAAAAAGAAAAAACATAACTGGAAAAAATTTTTTTGATGTTTTTCCTTCATTGAAAGAAGATTTTAAAGCATTTGATAAAAAAATAAAGATTAGAAAATTTATTCCGCTGAACGGAGAAATATTTGCAGAAATAAATAAAATTCCTGTTAAGGAGAAAAAGAAGACGAAACAAATTCTAATCACTATAAGAGATATTTCTTATTTTAAAAAGATTGAAGAAAATTTGAGAGAAATGATTGATAAATATTCGAAGATTGTTGAACTTGCTAGAGAAGGAATATGTATAGATGATGAGAATGAAAAAATGATATTTGTAAATGAGGCTTTTGCAAATATTTTAGGATATAAGAAAAATGAATTAATTGGAAAAGATATTTCTTGTTTTGTTGATGAGGAAGGAAAGAAAATTTTAGAGAAGCAGGTAGCACTCAGGAGAAAAGGAAAATCGAGCAGATACGAAATAAAAGTTTATAGGAAAGATGGAAAGCAAAGACATCTTTTAATATCTGCCTCTCCTTTGTTTATAGATGGAAAATATAAAGGTAGTGTAAGCGTAAATCTAGATATAACAGAAAGAAAAAATATTGAGGAAAAATTGAAAAGAGAAAGAGAACAGCTTTTTTCAATTTTAGAAGGAATTGATGAGCCAATTTATATATCTGATCCAAACACATATGAAATACTTTTTGTAAATAAAATTATAAAAAAATTTTTTGGGAAAAATATTATCGGAAAAAAATGTTATAAAGTATTTCAAAATTTAGATAAGTCATGCGATTTCTGCACAAATGATAAAATTTTTGGAAAAAATTTTGGAAAAACATATATATGGGAATGGAAAAATTTAGTTACGGGGAGATGGTATAAATGCATTGATAAAGGCATAAGATGGATTGATGGAAGAGAAGCAAGGCTGGAAATTGCAATAGATATAACTGAAAGGAAGGTAGCGGAGGAAATTCTAAAGGATGCACTCGAAAAAGAAAGAGAATTTAAATTAAAAACAGCCCACTATTTTTTCAATCCAACAACAATAGCAAAAGGTTATATAAATTTGGTAATTGAAGAGATTGAAAATGATAAGAAGGTTAAACTGGAAAAGGCAATTAATGCTATTGAAAGAATAGAGAAGGTTGTTAAAAATATAATAAGTTCTGGAGAGGTAAAGGAGTAAATATTATTTTTCTGCATTTCTCTTTTCTTCGTTTGCTTTCAGATGCGCAATATGAACTAAATTTAAGTTTTTCTCAAGCAATTTTTTGAAAATTTTTTTGCTGCTTTCTATATCTATTCTATTTCCAGGAGATACAAAAAATTTATTAATTTTAACTCCGACTTTTCTATTTCCTATAAATATATATCCATTTTTCTCGGAACCAGTAAGCAACTTTTTTGCAATTCCTATAGTAGGCAAATTATTTATAACTCCAAAATGGCAGGCAATTCCAAAAAAGCGAGGATGAAGCAATCCATTTCCATCTATCATTACAACATCTGGTTTTTCATTTTTTATTAAATCTTGTAGAACTGGTAATTCACGATATGCGAGATAGGTAGGAATATAGGGAAATTCTACCTTTTTTCTTATAACTTTTACTTTTGTAATCTCGTAATTTTCACATTCCACATAAGCCCCATATGCATATTTACCATAGGCGACGTCAATTCCAGCTATAGTTTCTGGCATGTCAATTTTTTCAAAAAAAACCATTTTTTTTAGCTTTTCCTGCTCCTTTCCCACTTTTTTT
>JAWAYL010000010.1:0-30130 GCA_038818725.1 Thermoplasmatota archaeon
AGAAAATATTAACGAAGGGAGGATATAAATTTTTCATAAATAGCCTCCTGCCTTGTGGAGACGGAGGAATTTCATTTGGCCAAGCAATTGTTGCAGATAAAATTTTGAAAAATGAGCGATAAAATCCACCGTTTTGTTTGGGTTGTTTGTAATTTCAGCAATTATGGCCCGAAATTTTCTGGAAAAAGAGATAGGAAAATGCTATGCCCGCTAGCATTGTTCATAAATCCAACGAAAGAAAACTGTAGAAATATTGGAAAAAAGGTTTTAAACCTAATGCAAGCATAGATGAGAAGTTATAAATCTGTATCTGCCAACAGCACAGCGAAATCAAAAAAATGATATATCATTTTTTCATTATTCAAAGATGCCAGTTATCAGCATAAATTATAGCGCTCTTAATGAGCTTCTTGGAAGAAAATTTAAAAGGGAGGAAATATTAGAAAAAATATCTGAAATGGGATTAAATATAGAAAAAATTGACGGAGACGAAATTTTTGTTGAAATATTTCCTGACCGTCCAGACATGCTTAGCGTTGAAGGTGTTGCCAGATGTCTCAGAAATTTTCTTGGCATAGAAAAAGGGATAAAAAAATATGAGGTAGAGAAATCAGATGTTCTATTAAGGGTTGAAGAAAGCGTTAAAAATGTGCGTCCGTATATTATGGGTTGCTTGATAAAGGATATAAAATTTAGCATCGATTCCATAGCTTCTTTAATGGATTTACAGGAAAAACTCCATTTTTCCATTGGAAAAAATAGAAAAAAGGTTGCTATAGGTGTGCATGACTTTGATAAAGTTAAACCCCCTTTTATTTATAAAGGAGTTAAGCCGGAAGAAATAAGATTTATTCCTCTTGGAAAAGAGGAAGAAATGAATTTAAAAGAAATTCTTGAGAAACATGAGAAAGGAATAGCTTATTCTCATCTATTGAAAGGAAAGGATTTTTATCCAATAATAATTGATAAGCATGAGCGTGTTTTATCATTTCCTCCCATAATAAACGGTCAGCTAACAGCAGTAACTGAAAAAACAGAAAATATATTTATAGATGTTACTGGAACAGATGAAAAGGCGGTAAAGGATGCTCTTATAATAATATCCGCCTCTCTTGCAGAAAGAGGAGGAAAGATTTATCAAATTAAAATAAAAGATGAGGTTGAAAAATATACCCCAGAATTTGAAAATTCAAGAAATGAATTAAAAATAAAATATATAAAAAAATTGCTTGGTTTAGATGAAAAAGAAAAAATTGTTGAAGCACTTGAAAAAATGGGTCACGAAGCTTATATTGAAAATGATAAAATAGTTGTTTCCTCACCTCCTTGGAGGGTAGATATATTGCATCCAATTGATATAGTTGAAGATATAGCTAAAGGATATGGATATGAAAAATTTGTTGAAATATTGCCAAAATCTCTTACATTTGGTTCTTCTCTTTCCAATGAAAAGTTACATCTAACAATGATAGGTTTGGGCTTCAATGAAATTTTAACATTAACTCTTTCAGGAAAAGAAAAGGAATTTAAAAAGATGGAAATTGAAGGAAATGCCGTCGAAATAGAAAATCCAATATCAGGTGAGCATGCAATAGTAAGGCAATCTCTAATTCCTTCACTGCTTGATATTCTTTCAAAAAATAAGCATCATGATTTGCCTCAGCAAATATATGAAATAGGAGAAGTAATTAAATTAGATGGAAAAAATATAGAACAGAAAACTTTATTGGCTGGAGTAAAAATAGATTCAAGAGCAAATTTCACTGAGTGCAAATCAATTGTTGAAGCAATTTTAAGAAATTTTAGAAAAAAAATGGAGGTAGAGGAAAAAAAGCATCCTTCCTTTATAGAAGGAAGATGTGCTTCATTACTGCACGAAAGAAAGGAGGTTGGATATTTCGGAGAAATAAAGCCTTCTGTAATATGCAATTTCGAGCTTTCTTATCCTGTGATTGCCTTTGAAATTGATGTATCATTTCTTCTTTCTTAAAAACAAAGCAATTGCAATCAAGAGAAAAACGAACTCAAAGGCGGGCGTACGAAGCGGCTCCGGCTTGGGCAGATCTGATGGGGGAGATGGCATTTTTCCTATTTGATTGTCATCGCTGGTTTGGAAATAATATTTTCCTCCATATATTTTATTTGAATATGTATAATTTATGCCAGGGAAATAGTGAATTGCCTCAACAAATATTTCAATTTCATTTATTGAATTCATTTTCCATCCAGTATAATTTGGAGAAGTTGAATAGATTAAATAATCTTCTATTTCTCCAGATTTTGTTGCATTTATTTCATATCCATTGATTTTGTAAAATACTCTAAAACCTTTTCTGCTTATATTTTTATAAACCTTGATTTCAATTTCTGATGATGAATTTAAAATTTCATTACCTTCTACTTTAATTAAATCTTTTCTATAAGGTAATTTACCTTCATATTTTGCCTCATTTTTATTTTTATCAATTGCAATAATTGTATAGTTGCTAACTGGATAGCTTATATTAAAGGAATAAACGGAGTTACTATCCTTTTCCATCTCATATTTATTTCCAGCTATCTCTATTAAAACACTACTTACATATGAGTTATCTGTTATATGTGCAAATATAGCTACTGTTATGTTTTCCTGCTGAATTTGGGGCAATGCAATTGCATCTATTTTTGGAGGAGAGGCATCATGAAATGGTGGGTTTATAAAAAGTATAAAAAATGCCAACCAGGTCAAAAAATAATAGAATATGGAAGCAATCCAATCTTTGGCGCTGAAATTTTTGATATCGAGCTTAAATATTTGGAAAAATTTCGCAAGAAAACCTATCGAAGAAATTGCAAGAAGAAAACAAAGAGACCATCTTATATTTGGTGGCAACTTTATCCAGAAAAAGGAGCATATAATAGCCATTATAAATCCAAAAATAAAAGATATAAAATATATCTTTGCTTTTTTCTTTTCTTTTTCCTTAAATTTTTTTTCATCAAATTCTGGAAGCTTTATTTCCTCATTTTCCATGTTTGCTATATAAAAGAGATTAAAAAAGTTTGCATATATGTTAAATGCTAACAATCGCCATGAAATATAAAAAAACGAAATTAATATATATTGTTTTTTTCTATAAATTTGGAAGGATAGGCTGGTTGCAAAGGCATCCCATCCCCTCCCAAAGATGCTTTTTTTGCCTGTCCTTCCATATTTTATTGGAATAAGATAAAACTGCAAAAATTAAAAAAGGGAAGAGATTAAATCCAGCCTCTATCTTTCATTGCTTGAACAACTCTTTCAACGCTTACAATGTATGCTGCAGTCCTCATATGAATATCTTTTCCCTTTTTCTTGTATTCCTCTCTCTTGTTTATTACATCCCAGAATGCTTGGCTCATCTTTTTATCTAATTTTTCATAAACCTCTTCATAGCTCCAATAGTAGCCATATATATTTTGAACCCACTCAAAGTAGCTAACTGTCACACCACCAGCATTTGCAAGAAAGTCGGGCAACACAAGCACACCTTTCTTATGAAGAATTTCATCTGCTTCAGGTGTTGTTGGCCCATTTGCAAGCTCAAGAACTATTTTTGCTTTTATACTATTTGCATTTCCTTCATGTATTACATTCTCAATTGCTGCTGGAATGAGTACATCCACTTTTAACTCTAAAAGCTCTTCGTTTGTTATCTTTTTAGCGTCTTTATATTCAGTTACACTTCCTTTCTTTTCCTTTATTTCAACTGCTTTATCAAAAGGAATTCCATTCTCATTATATATTCCTCCCTTTGTATCGCTTATAGCAACAACCTTCGCATTCTTGAATAGCTTCTTTACAAGCAAGTGAGCATATTGCCCCGCATTTCCATATCCCTGGATTGCAACAGTGACTGCATTTTTTGGATTCACATTTTCCTTAATTTTCATCAAATCCCCATATGGCTTATACATGTTTTCCATATCTGGCTCAAGAGGTAGAGCTATATGTTTTGCCCCTTCTCTTAAAACAAACATCCCTCCTCTGGCTGTCGCGTCTGCCCTGCCCTTGCTTCCCCCTATGCTGAGAGGCTTGCCTGTTATTACTCCTGGGGCATTGTAGCCAACTATTTTGCTGTATTCATCCATCATCCAAGCCATTATTTGAGGGTTAGTATATACATCAGGCGCGGGTATATCTTTTTCTGGGCCAATAAAGCGTGAAATTGCTCTTATGTAGCCTCTTGCAAGTCTTTCTTTTTCTGCATCACTCATTTCTTTTGGATTGCATATTATTCCTCCCTTTCCTCCTCCATATGGCAAATCAACAATTGCTGTTTTCCATGTCATCCATGCAGCTAGTGCTTTTACTGTATCTAAATTTTCTTCTGGATGCCATCTTATTCCTCCCTTAGTTGGGCCTCTTGCATCATTATACTGCACTCTGAAGCCAGTGAAAACTTTTGTTTTTCCGTCATCCATTTTTACAGGTATTGTTACGATCAGCGTTCTCATTGGCTCTCTTAACATCTGATGTGCTGCTTCATCAAGCTCCATTATTTTTGCTGCTTCATCCAACTGCTTTTGCGCTATTTTAAAAGGATTTTTTTCTTCCATGTTTTCACCACTTGTAATTAAAGAAGCAAATTTAAAGCTGATTTGATAATTGTTAGCATGTATCACGAAAGTATTTAATGATTGAAAAGGATAGCTTTCAGGATGGAAAAAGAGCCACCACCTAAAGGCGATATGCATGCTAACATGGATATCTACGAAAGCAAAGAAAGATTTAAAGGAAATTTTGGTAGCTTTATCCATCTCAACTTTTGGTGATTTACTCACTGCTTTGTCAATGGGTTATTTTAATAAAAGCTTGACTCTTTTTCCTGCCCTTTTAATATTGATTCCTCCTGCAATAGATATGCGTGGCAATATTTTTTCATCCCTTGGCGCAAGATTGGGCACATATCTCCATACAGGAGAAATATCTCCTGGAAAAAAAAATCCATTGCTAAAAGACAACATATCTTCTTCTTTCAATCTAACTTTCTCAATGGGATTTTTCCTTGGCTTTATTTCATGGATAATATCAAAAAAGATTGGCTTGGAAGCAAGTTTTGTTGAATTAATTTTAATTTCATATCTTGCTGGCTTATTTTCTGCATTTATAATGATTTTTTTAACTCTTAATGTTGTTTTTGCTGGCTATAAAAAGGGATGGGATCCAGATAACATAACCGCACCAATAATAACGTTTGCAGGTGATGTATTTACTTTGCCATTGTTATTTATATCTTTAAAAATTGTAAAGAGGATCGATTTTAAATTTCAGTTTATCTTGCTATTATCTTTTATTTTCATAAGTTTCCTTAGTTTTTCCGGCTTTAAAAGAAAAAATTTCAGAAAAATCATAATAGAAAGTACGCCACTGCTCATCATTTGTGCTTTATTAAGCTCTGCATCTGGCGCCACTCTCGGCTCCCAACATAGCGAGCTTTTTGCAATTCCTGCCTTGCTTACAATTCTTCCCGCTCTGCTTGAGGACGGGGGCGCAATTGGCGGAATTCTTGCAGCTCGCTTTTCTTCAGCCCTCTTTACTGGTGAAATTAAAGCTGCTAAGAAGCCGGCAAGAAAGGTTTTTGGTCTTTTTGCAATAGTTCATTTTGTTGCTTTCATAGAATTTTTTTCAATAGGAATTATAGGTTATGCAGTTAATAGGGTTTTTATGATAGAAGCAAATATTTTCCAGCTAATAGTAATATCAGTTATCTCTGGACAGATACTTATTCTTATTATGGATTTTCTTGCTTACTATATTTCCATATGTTCTTTTAAAATAGGCATAAATCCTGATAATGTAACCATACCAATTCTTACAAGTATTGCGGATTTCGCCGGCTCTTTATGTGTTGTTGGAGTAGCTTATTTATTCCTTTGATAGCAAAATTTCTATTGCTGAAATATGTTTGTTTTCTATTTCTTCAGTAAAAATTTTTATTTCTTTTATCTTTGCATCTTTCACAAATTTATTTATACTTATCTGACTTGCATCAACTGCTGTAGAAATTGCTTTTCCCCTTGCCTTAATGCAAACTTCATTGTTTCCCTTTTCAAATTCCATTGCAACAGCAGTAGCATATTTTATAGGAGCTTTATCTCCAACATATATTGTCTGCATCAAAATAAAATAAATAAGGAATATATAATCTTCTCGGGCTAAAAAATTAAATGCCCACCATCACATGTTTTCCCATAAAATTTATATCCTTCCCTACATGCTCCAAAGGATAAATTTTCCTTTTTACACGCTTTTTCAACTCGCTCAAGATAAAAATTTCTTAGCTCGCGAGGAAGATAAAAAGAGTTGCCTATTCTCTCCCATTCATATTTTTCAACCTCAATAATCTTTTTTAACCTTTCAAAAGAATCTCTTCTTGGCTTTATTGTAGATGCAACAATATGTTTTACAAAAGGAGAAACTATGGATACAATTTCCTCAATTTCATCATCGTTGAAATCAGGTATTATTGGGTCAATTCTTACTGAACATGGAATTCTTTCTTCATGTAGCATTTCAATCGCCTTCATTCTCCTGTCCGGCGGAGGCGCATTTGGCTCCGCCCTCCTTGCTTTCTCGCGGCTGAGAGTTGTGATTGTTATACTAACGCTTGCTTTCATATTTTTTAACAAGTCCACATCTCTTACTACTATATCTGATTTTGTAATTATAAGAACTGGTATATTTTTCTCTTTGAAAATTTCGAGACATTTTCTAGTTATGCCAAGCTTTTTTTCTTCTGGCGTGTAGGCATCACCACTATTTGCCATGCTTATATATGTATCGACTTTATCAATTTCCTTTATTAAATTCTTGAGCAAATATTTTTTCAACCTTGCTTTAAATGGATTTTTAATATATGAAGAGATATAGCAATAAATGCAGGCATGAGAGCAACCTGTATATGGATTAAATGAATATTTTTTTGGGCATGTGCATAATTTGCTTTTCCAAGGATCAAACAAATTTATAACATTTGCTTTTCCTTCCATCTTTTCATCATTTCCTCAGTTATACAATTCTTGCATATTCCAAGCATTTTCCAGAAGCAAGATAAGCAAATAAATTTTCCACAATTTATGCATTTATACTCTGCATCTTTTGAAAAACATATCATGCATTTTCCCTCTATTTGTCCTTCTTCCTTATTAATTTTTTTAATATCTATTCCATGCTCTTTCATCCATTTTTTTAACTCTTCATTCATTTCTTCCATTTTATCACCATGGGACATCCTTTAAACCTAATAAATATGCAATTATATTTGTTACTAAATGTAAAAAAGGCGTTAAAAATAAAAGAAATAATATATGGAGAAGAGTAAAATGGGCTAAAAACCAATCTTTATTTAAAATAAATGTTAAAAAAAATGCTCCAATCAAAAAATCAATTTGGTCAAGAACAGGCAATGGCTTTCCTCTTGCAATGCCTATCCTTCTCTTAAAAAAGCTTTTGGCAATATCTCCGAGAAGTGCCCCAAATGAAAGAGATAAAAATATTAAAAAAGAAGAAAAGCCATAACCAAAAAGATTCCATATTTTATTCAGAATAATTCCTGAAATAACACCACAAATTATTCCGCCAGCGAGCCCGCGCCATGTTTTTCCTTCTCCAAAAATTGGTTTTCCACGCCATTTTTTACCAAAATCAATTGGTTTACCTCCTCCTAGCAAGACAGCAGATGAATTTGCAATATAGGCAGGCAATATAAGCCAGATAGCTTCAACAAATATTTCAATCATTTTTCACCTTTATAACAAATGTATCCGCAATAATATCTCCTATCCTTTGCTTTCTTTTGCTTAAATAAATTGAAATTATACTCCATATATAAAAACCAGCAAGGAGCTCTATATAGCGGAGGATGTTGCGAGTAAATATACTCATAAAATTTCTTCCCATTTCCTCATCTACAACTTCAATATCAACTATTGCCTTACCAACAGTTAAGCCAAAAATATATTCAAAAAAAATGAAGTAAATAGTATGAACAATTAAAAAAAATCTCACAAAGGAAAAAATAAAATTTGATGAACCAATTGCAAGAAAGAATGAAAAACCGCAAACAATAAGGCAATCAATAAGATATGAAATTACTCTTTCCTCAATTTTTGCATATTCCATTTCCTTTAAATAGTATTCTTTTTTTACCCCCCCTTTCTCCCTCTTTATAAATAAAAAGGAAATTAAAAAAGAGAGCATCGAAGCAATATATATCATATCAAAAATCCCAGCTCCTCCCATTGAGCCTGCAAAAGGATGAAGAAATAGCTCCGGCAAGCGAGCGAAGTCGCCACCTATTATTATCCCTAGAGTTGAGATTGCATATGCATATACTGGAGATGTGCTTTCCCTAAAATAAAATAGAAAAGAAATAATTGAGCCTGCGATGGGAGGAATTAGATAATATGGAAAATAGGAAACAACTCCTTCTTCTTTCACTTCAGTTACCATATATGTTAAAATTGAAATCAATGATAAACCTAAAATTAATTTTAGAAAGGATATTCTTTTTTTATTGAGGAAATGAAGAGATAATATTATCGGAATAAGTCCTCCTCCTATGTTTAATGTAAGAAAGTAATCTTTATAAAAAAAGACTGGCAAATCAATAATCATTGTTGATGCGGAGCCAATTACAAGAAGAACAAGCTCTTTTTTTCCAAAATGCATCTCTTCGAAAGTTTTTCTATATCTAAAAAAAAGAAGGGTTAGTAAAAGCAATGTTATTATTGGAAATATAATAATTTTAAGCACATAATTATAGCATATCAATTAAAAAATTTTTGGAAATATCAGTATTTCCGAAAGTGAAAATTTAGAAAAAAATATCGAGGCAAATCCCCAAATTATGAAATTGAAAAGGGAGATAAATTTTTAGCTTCTCTCCTATCTTTCAATTAAGATATCCAGAAAATGGCGATTAAAGAAAAATATCAAATAAAAACATTGCAGATACTTTTTATGAGAGATTAAAGAAGAAAAGCATGCAAGAAAGATTTAATTGAAGATGATAATAAGAATTTTCTCCAAAATTGTTGTAAATGGCTTACAAAATCAATTTATTATCGAATATTTTATTCTTTAAATTTCTCAATTTCCTTTTTAAGTCTTTTATGGAACTTTCTTTCCCTTAAATAATTACTTAAAGTTTTTCCTGTATAGGAGACGAGGATTAAAATTGATGCAAGTAAAGCATAAATTGCTATTATAAGAAGGAAAATCCTATGGAAATAAATTAGATAAAAAAATAAAAATAATGAAACTGTAATAAGAGAGATTGGTATTAAATGCTTTTTTGCAAACTCTTCAATATCCACAACTGTGAATAAAATAAATTATAAATATTATTTTCTTTATTTTTTCATGCAAGCAATAATATTAGCAGGAGGATATGGAACAAGGTTAGCTCCATTAACTTATACGACACCAAAGCCACTTCTGCCTTTGTTAAATAAGCCAATGATTGATTATATAATAAATTCTCTCCCAAAAGAAAGTGAAATTATTATTGCTTCAAATTATAAAAACAACAAAATAAAAAAATATCTTGAAGAAAAGGGTGTAAAAGCAATTTTAAATAAGGAAAATAAGCCTCTTGGAACAGGTGGGGCGGTAAAAAATGCAGAAAAATTCATTGATGGAACATTTCTAGTAATAAATAGTGATATAATATCTTCGCTTAACATTAGAAAACTAATCAGCTATCATGAAAAGAAAAAATCTTTCATAACAATTTCTCTTTGGAAAGTAGAAAATGTTGAGGAATTTGGAGTAGTTGATCTCTCGCCAGATGGAAAGATAAAAAAATTTGTTGAAAAACCAGCCCGCGAGGATGCGCCATCCAATCTTATAAATGCTGGCACATATTGCATGGACTATGAAGTGCTTGATTATATTGAGGAAAATAAATTTGTATCAATGGAAAAGGAAATATTTCCTAAAGTTATAGAGGAAGGAAGGGCATTTTATGGATATCTTTTTGATGGATATTGGATGGATATTGGAAAAAGAGAGAGCTATTTAGAGGCGACAAAATTTTTACTCATGAAAAATAATTTAAATTATTTATGTGGAGATAACTGCGATATAGAAGGTATTATTAAATATTCTACCATTGGAAATAATTGCTCAATTGGAAAAAATTCAATTGTTAATGGAAGCATCATTTATGATAATTGTTTTATAGGAAAAAATGTTGAGATAAAAAATTCCATAATTGCAAAGAATTGTATAATAAGCGATGGAGTAAAGCTAAAAAATGTTGTTGTTGGAGAAAAAGAAAAAGTAAATGAGAGCATGGAGCACAAAAAAGTATGGAGCAAGCCGTTGCCTAGAGGATATCCAAAGGAGCAGATTGGAAATCCTTGCAGGAAATAGGTATTATCTCCCTTCCAAAAATATTTATTTTATCATAGAAAGAAATTATTTCTAAAGATTTTTTTCCCTCAAGATTGCATTTTAAAATTAAAATATCTTTTCCTCCTTCACCATAACTTTCAGTATAGCCAGCAATGTATATTCTTTCATTTTCAATATCCATTCCTTTTAAGCAATCATCCTTTTTTCCACCCCATTTTTTTAACCATGCAAAATTTTCATTTTTATATTTAACCAATGATAAATCCCCCTCGCTTATTCCACCTGAATAAAAAGAATCGCTATATACTTTTACTGAAAATGAGCTATCATTTTCTTTACCCCATCTTCTATCAAATAATAGCTCGCCATCCATATTATATTTTATCACGAAAGAATTTGGAAAATATGAGGATGTATATCCAGCTATATATATTCCATCAGAAATATCTATTGAGTTACCAAAATCATCTTCGCTACCACCCCATGTTTTAAAAAAGATTAAATTTCCATTAATATCAAATTTCATAAGAATAACATCTTTTCCACCAACTGAATAAGTAGTTGTATATCCAGTTATATATATTCCATCCGCTACATAAATATCATAAGCTTCTTCATCTTTATTTCCTCCCCATGTTTTTACCCATATAATATTCCCATCGATATCGTACTTTAATATAAAAACTCTTTTTGATAATGCTCCTGTTGTTGTCCCACATATATAAATTTTATTCTCATATACATCAATTCCATATGCTATATCATTTCCAATACCTCCCCATCTTTTAATCCATGAAATATTGCCTTTTTCATCTATTTTTGCAATAAAAGCATCTTTATTATCTATTCCAATTTCTCCTGTTAAATAAATATAACCATTATAAAACTTTAAATCATTTGCAACATAGGTATCTGAAATTGTAACATTCCAGATAAGCTTTCCATCGATATCAAACTTAAGCAATATTCCTTTTCCATTACTTGAGCCAGCTACATATATTGATTCATTCACCACATCTATAGATGTTGCAAAATCATCTTCGCTACTTCCCCAGGTTTTATACCATATTGGCTTTATTTTTTCATCTCCTGCAAATGAGGGCGAGGAAAGAATTAAAATCATTATCGCTAAAGAAATTATTTTTTTCATATCATAAATTTTATTTCAGGTATTTAAAGCTATTCTTCCTAAAACTTAGATTTATATACCTCTTAGAAATAATCCTAACATGTCAAAAAAGAATAATGGAAAAGATTTCATAATATTCTTTTTAATTATAGCCCTTTTTTCATCGATTTTATTCTTTTTGCTAAATAACACAAAGCAATTTATAGCAGGAGTTATTTTTATAACATCTATACTTGCTTCCCTATTTTTCTGGCGATTTAGAGTTGGAATAGTTGCAATGGGCTTAACTTTACTTATTTTAACAGGAACAATAGATATAGAAACATCTTTAAAATTTATGAATTTTGATGTAATAATATTCCTTATTGGAATGATGGTTCTTGTTGCAATGTTAAGAGATGTTGGATTTTTTTCCTGGATTGGAATAAGATTGAATAAATTTGCAAAATTCAATGCAAAAAATCTTTTGGTTATAATTCTTTCTCTTTCAGCTGTTATGGCAGCTCTTGTAGATGAAGTTACATCAATCCTTTTTATCTCAACCTTAATAATATCAATATGTGATTACTACAAGGTTAACCCAGTTAAATATCTCATATCAGCCATATTTGCAACAAATATAGGAAGCTCATGGACTGTTCTTGGAAATCCAATAGGCGTGATTATAGCCATGCGTGCGAGCTTAACTTTTGAAGATTTTATAAGATAGGCATTGCCTGTGGGGCTGGCCTCGCTTGCGATTTTAATTTTCCTTATGCTTTTAATTTTAAGAAAGGATATAAAAGTTTTTCAACAGAATATAGATAAAAAAATAAAGGAAGAGAATTTGAAATCAATTGAGGAAATTGTTGAAACAGTTGATAAAACAATAGATAAGAAGGCTCTCAAAATAGGAATTGCAATTTTCTTTTCCGTTATTTTCCTTATCTCAATCCATGCAAGAATAGAAAATATCCTCAACCTCGAAAAAAACACCTTCCTTATAATTGCCCCAATTGCGGGCGCAGGCGTTGCAATGACGTGGCGCAGGGAGAGAGCGCAAAAATATATTGAAAGAGTTGACTGGTGGAATCTTGTTTTTTTCATTTTTCTTTTCTCTATAGCTGGTTGCATCTCTTATGTAGGGCTTTCTGATAGAGTGGCTAATTCAATTGCAAGTTATTCAAAATCTCTTCCTCTTATGGTTATATTAATATCTCTAATTAGCGCATTCGCCTCTTCAATGATAGATAATGTTGTTCTTGTCACATCTTTTATACCAATAATATCATCACTTGCAAATTCTGGCATAAATGTCTTTCCTTTATGGTGGGCTCTTCTTTATGGAGGATGTTATGGTGGAAATATAACTCAAATTGGCTCAACAGCAAATATTGTTGCAATTGGAGTGTTAGAAAAAAGAAAGCATCACTATATAAAAGCAAAAGAATGGATTCCTCTTGGCTTAATTGCAGGAATTGTTCCAACAATTGTTGGCTTAATTTTTCTACTTGTGCAAATTTAATATATCACTAAAATATTTGGCTCTGTGAAAGAAATATTTAATGAATTAATTAAAGAAATAGAGGCAATTGTATCTTTGCCATTGGATATAAATAGCAAGCTCGAAAAAATATGCATTTTATTGAAAGAAAAAATTCACTATTACAATTGGGTTGGTTTTTACTTTGCAAAAGATGGAAATCTTATCCTTGGCCCGTTTTGTGGCGATGATACGGAGCATAAAATAATTCCTTTTGGAAAAGGCATATGTGGGCAAGCTGCGGAGAGCAAAAAATCTTTAATTGTTCAGGATGTAACAAAAGAGAAAAATTATCTTGCATGCAGTAAAAAGGTTAAAGCGGAAATAGTTATTCCAATTATCAGGAAAGGAAAATTTTTAGGAGAAATTGATATAGATAGCCACTATCTTTCTCCTTTCAGCAAAAATGATAAAGAATTTCTTGAAGAAGTATGCAGAATTGTTGCAAAAATTATTTAAAAATCATTTTTATGGAAGAAGAAAGTCTTGATTTTGGGATTCTTGAAAGCCATAAAAGCCATAAAAGCAAAAAATAAATAATAATGAGAAATTAAAAATAATGATAAAAATACATGCAAAATTATATTTGCTCCTCTCTTTTTTAATATTGATAACATTCTCTTTTTCGGTATCCAGCGAGTATTTGACATGGAAAAATGTTAAAGAATTTTCCTTGCAACACGGTTATGAAGCACTTGTAGTAAATTATTACATTCAGTCAGCGCATAAAAGCGATGTGCTTGATAAAAATCAGTTTGAGTGCACCGACTATCTTACATCTATCTGGATTTATTTACTGGATTTCACCTCAGAGGTATCTTTGGAAAAATTGATTATTACTTCCCCGAGTAATAAAGTGGAAGAATTTTTTTTAAAGGAGGAAAAACCTAACCTTAATATAAAAAAGAGTTATGTAGCTACTACTCTTTATTATTCTCCTTTTTCCTTAAATGAGGAAGGGATTTGGAAAATCCAAATAGAGACAAATAAAACCGCCTCTATTTATGAGTATGATGGTCCGATATATGAATTCAATGAAAAAAGCGAAGTAAAACCGATAAAAACTATAGAAGTTTTATCACCTTCTGCTGTTCAGCAATTAAGAAATGCAAAAGCTAGTGAAAAACTTTTAGAATGGCAAAAACGAGCTACTTTTGGAATTTTATTTTCAGCGATATTCACGGCAGGTATGGCATTTTTCACCGCATGGATGGCGAAAGCAACTCGACAAACTATTCTTGAGACTAAAAAAGAAAGAAAAAGAGAAGCAATGAAGCGAGTTGTAGCATGTGTAATAAGAGAGGAGGCCCGTCCATTATTTGAATCTCGGCTAGAAAATATTTTAAAGGAAATAACAGAGAAGAAAATAATAGAAGAGATAGGAGAAGAACCAAAAATTCTTTTTTCTTCTCCCTCCGAACCATGCTGGAAAGATTTTAAAAGAGAATATCCCAAATTATTTGAGAAAATTTGGAATACGATCGAAAAGATAAAAGATTACCAAACAAAACAACGAGAAAGTAGGGAAAAAGTTGAGGAGATACTAAAAGAGAAAATAAAAGGATTATCACAATTTCCTCCTTCACAACCTTTTGAAGATTGGTTCGAGGAGAGATACTCTTATTTAGAAGAGTGGATATTGCATAATGGTAATTATTCTTGGGACGAATGGATACGGAAACCTTTCTCCTCTTTATCCGGTTCTCTCGGATGGAGACCAGTGCCCCCTAAGATAGATGAGTTTACAGAAAAATTAACTCTAGAACATGGAAAAGAACTTCTTAAGATAAGAGAGGAAGAACCACTCAACTCAATGATCAATGAATTGGTTAAGATCGCAGAAGAAATAGGAAAGAATTTTTCTTCGGTAAGAGAAGAAATCAAGAATGCGGAAGAAAAAATAATGCGAGAATATGATATAACAGATTATGAGCTAGAAAATATTAATTGTCCTGAGAGAAAATACTTACAAAAAGGTGAATGGATAACCATTCATTAAGCAATTCTTTCTTGATGTTTAAGGATGTCTTCCAATCTCTCCTTGATTCCGAATAACTTTTTAATAAAATCTAAAAATTTACTCTTTTTTTCTTTCTTTTCTTCTAGTCCAACTCTTGCTTTTATTGTTTTAGCTATCGGTGCCCCTCCTACTATAATCAAATTATCCTCGCTATCATTTATAATTCCTTTCATCCAGTCATTTATATCATTTCCATTGCTTACAAGCTTTCCAAGATAAGCATCTAAAAGCAGATTTCCCCATCCATCATATAGCGCTGCATAATACTCGTTCTTATTTATTTTTCCAGTAGCAGCAATGTTTCCATTCCTCATCAAGGATAAATCATAGAGCCATCCTTCAATGCCAATTTTTTCCCATATAATATTAAAATTTCTGCTTATTTTTGCAATATAATGCTTATAGCTTGCATCTTCAAACTGACCACAGATAAAAATATTTCCATCAAAAAATATCTTGCAAGGCAAAACTCTTAAATTAAAAATTTTTTCATTTTTCTCTATTCCAAACTTATCAAAATTTGAAATAATTATGCTATAGTCATCTTTTGCCACAAATCCAGCACAAAAAATATCGTTTTCAAAAACAGCAAGTGAAGTGTAACCAGTATATTTTCCCATTTTCCAGCATTTTCTATTCCATATGATTGAGCCGTCATTTTTCGAAATTTTCATAACAAATCCATTTACAGACGGTGGAACAATTCTTCCACCAAAGCCAGCAACAAAAATATTATCGCTCTTGTCTATGGCTAGTGCGGGGGCTTGCGTGTATAAAAAAGGGGCATAGGTTTTCTCCCATAAAGGAGAGCCATCTTTTGAATATTTTTTAATATATGCAGTGCAATATTTTCCACTTTTATCATAAAATGAGCCGACCGCTATTATATTATCTTTTGAATCAATTTTAACATCAAGCAAGGAGCCAAAGCCTTTTGAAAGGAACTTATCTACATTAAAAGGTCTTTTTAAATAATTTTGGGAGGGAAAATAGAGTTTAAGAGATGTAGAATCACTCCATAAAAGATTTCCATCTTTATCATATTTAATTATTAGCCCTCTATATTCTTTGTCAACACCGCATACTATAATATTATCTTTTGAATCTACTGCAACCCTGCAATTACCATAACCATCCTTGTAATTTCTCTCCCATATTATTTCATATTTATAATTTTTCATCCTGAATATAAATTATGATTTATATAAAATTTTATTCGAATAAATTGTTCTGGCAGAGCAATTTTGCTCACCGTTTGCAATAAATAAAAGAAATAATATTATATAATAGAAAAGCAATATTGCCTCATGGAGGCAAAAATATTTGATAAGATGTATGAAGAATTTAGAGAGATACTGACATCTGGAATAAAAATGAAAATATTGATGAGCCTGCTAGAAGGAGTAAAAACATCCAGGCAAATGATGGAAGAAATAGGGACGAGTTTATCCTCTGTTCTACATACAGCAAGAGAGCTTGAAGAAAAAAAATGGATAGAAGAAAAAAGAGAAGGATTTATTTTAACTCCAGCAGGAAAAATATTGGCAAAAAAAGTTTTAGATTTCACAAATTCTTTCTATGTTACAGGGAAACATAAGGAATTTTGGCTAACACATGATATAGATGGAATACCTGAAGAATTTATTAATAGAATAGGAGAAATCAAAGATTCTGAAATAGTTAAATCTTCTCCAAAAAATTTGCTGCAAGTGCTTGCATTGTATGTAAAGCATGTAAGCAGAGCAAAAGATTTGGCTGGAATATCTCCAGTTTATGTTGAAGAGTTCTCAAATCTTGTTAAAAAATTGCTCAAAAAGGAGGCAAAAATAAAGCTTGTAATATCAAAAGATATAGCTGACAAAGTTTTTGACGCATATAAAAAAGAGGCGGATGAAGAAATAAGAGAGAAAGTTGAAAAAGGATATCTCAAAATATGGATAATTGATGATGTAAGAATAGCAATGACTGTAACAGAATCTTTTGTGTCAGTGGGGTTATTTAATTTAGATGGAACATATGATTTTTCCCAAGATTTGGTAAGTTATGATGAGGAGGCGATAAAATGGGGTAGAGATCTATTCGAATATTATAAATCAAAAGCAAAGGAGGCTAGCATACCCTAGCCCTCTTTCATTCATAAAAAAATTTTTTCATTTACTTACTCTTACAAATATTTTTACTTCTTTGGTTGGAGCATCTATAATATCATTTTCATTTCTTCTCGTGATTGGAAAAATAATGCCTGATATGGTGATTTGTACTTCTCTTATTACTTATAGCGTATATTCATTGAATAGATTAACAGATATTGAGGAAGATGCGTCAAATTTGCCAGAAAGAGTTGATTTTATTCAATCAAAAAAGAATATCATCCTCATTCTTTCCTTATTTTCCTATATTTTTGCCATATTTTTAGGAGGGCTGAGAAATAAATATACAGTTCCAATTTTTTTATTACCTTTTATTATGGGGGCTATATACAGCATAAAAATATCTTCCTTTAGATTAAAAGATTTGTTTTTAGCAAAAAATTTAACTGTTTCTCTTTCATGGGCGATTTCCGCCGCCCTCTTGCCTTGTGTTTTTGGTGGCGATATTTTTTTTGCGGGTATGATGTTTGTTTTTCTTTTTATTAAATGCTTTGTAAATACTGTTATTTTTGATGTAAGAGATATCGAAGGAGATAGGAAAGCCAGGGCAAATACTATACCAGTTGTTCTTGGAATAAAAAATACATTGAAAATTCTTCTTTTTATTAACTCTCTTTTATTTATCTGGCTATTTATATGCATCCAGAAAAAATTTTTTATGGAATATATTCCAGCAGTTATTTTTTCAATAATATATGGATATACTTACATATTTTTGATTTGCAAAAAAAGCAGCAAAAAATTAAATTTTGATTATATGGTCGATGGAGAATTCATCTTACTATTTTTGCTTTCAAAAGTTATCTGAAGAGAAAAATTTTTTTAATAAAAATTTATAATATTATGAAGAAGCTGGCATGCATTTTGATAATTCTTTTAAGTAATTTTTTTGGGAGCGGGGTTGTTGTTGAAATAGTAAATCCATCTTATGGTGAAACATTTCATGTTAGAAATATTACTGTTTATGGATATGCTCACGCATGCTGTAATGATAAGCTTGTTAATTTAACATGGCTACATAGCTGGGAAAATGGTAGTATAGCAGGCGAGATAAAACTTGATTTTATAGTTTATTATGAATTCAAAATAGACATTTTACTTTATCCTGGGAAAAATTTATTTGAAATTACAGCAAATTCATATTCAGGAAATAAAGATTCAGCAAAAATTGAAATATATTATGATGGTCCTCTCGCTTATGCAAATGGTCCATATTATGGATATGTTTTTGAGGAAATAAATTTCGAAGGCTTTGCATATGGAGGGAAAGAGCCATATACATTTTTCTGGGATTTTGGAGACGGAAATTGTAGCAATGAAAGAAATCCAAAGCATGTATATATCCACCACGGATTTTATAATATAAGTTTTAAAGTTATTGATTCAAATGGCTATTCAGATATAAATCATACTTTTGCTGTTATTAGCAAAAAGGAGGAAAATCCCCCGATAGTTGAGATAAAAAATCCCAAAAATTGGATTTATATAAACGGAAATAAAATTATTCCATTTTTTATCCCTTTAATAGTCGGAAGCATAAATATAGAAGCGAATGCATATGACGATACTGGAATAAGTTTTGTTGAATTTTACATGGATAAAAATCTTTTGTGCAGGTTATATTCCCCACCATATTCTTTTGAATTGAATGAAAAAGGTTATCACGAAATAGAGGCAATAGCATATGATTTATCAATGAATAAAGGAAATTGTTCCATAGCTTTGATTGCAATTTAATAAAAACTTTCGTCAATTTTTTCCTCTGGCATTTTTTCCCTTTCAATATTTTTTATATAATCTTCATAAAGATGAATTTTTGCAGGGATTGCAAATGGGGCGCCTGGACAGGTTATTATTGCTTCACCTACTTCAAGAGTCTGTATTTCCTTTTCAAGATTTGATATATCCTGTTTTGCAGAATGCTTTATTATATTTCTATCGTTTTCATCAGCGAGTCCAAGAATAAAAAAAGTATTGAACTGACTGAGCAACTCTTCTTTTATAAGCTTTGGTTGCTGCGTTATTGCACAAAGCCCTACTTTGAATTTCCTTCCTTCCCTTGCAATTTGTGCAAAAATTCCATTCTGCAAAACTCTTTGCGCCTCTTCTATTGTTATAAGCACTGGAGGAATTTTTCTGAATTTCTCCTTATCTTTGAAAATACTCTTATTGTGATATAAAATCTTCCTGGCAATTATTACACTTACAAGCAATTCTTCATATTCATAAATACCAGAAGTATCAATAAGAACAACTTTTCCATTTTCAAGCTCTTTCAGTATCGCCTCTGTATGAGATATATCCTCATTCTTGGTAACTATATCTGACTCAACTATTCTTTCAGCCCTCCGCTTAAGCACACTAAATGTTATATCCTGTATTCTCTTGTTAAAAATATCAACCAATTCATTGACTTCTTTTCTGTATAATTCATCAAGCCATCTCTCTCCAAATTTTGATTGCAATGCATATAAAGCTTCTTTTTGTGCATCAGTAAAATTAAATATTTCCTCCAAATCGCTAACACTTATTTCGCGCGTAGATAAAACAAGCCTGTTTGTATCTCTACCAGAAGTAGAATAAAATATTGCCCTTCTATCTGCGAGAGGATGTTTTTTTATTGCCTCATAATATTCACCATGAGGATCTATTATAACTATACCATATTTTCCAGATATCATTGCAGAAGCAACAAAGACACGCATCAAATTGCTTTTTCCCATGCCAGTTGTTGCAAATATGCCAATATGATATGGAATTAAATCTCCCTTTATTCCTACTTTTATATCTATCTCATCTTCTCCGCTTCTAATTTTTCCTATTTCTATATCACCCATATAACTGGCTATAAATTTATAATCCTCCTCTTTTGCTTTTCTTACAGGGCAAAAATGGGATGGCAATTTTTTTGGTTTGTAAAATCTTCCATCCTTTACATAACCAAGAGGTTTGCACACACATATCTTGAATAATCTTTTATCTTTTTCTTTCAATGTGTATTCTTCCATTTTTTCATCAAGTGTTAGCATATCTCCTGCAGCCCTTAAACTCCATTTTTCATCCCCTTCTTGTCCATATTGAATATCTATGACTCTAAGAAAAAATAACGAATTATTTTCTCTGTCATCTGCCACAAGTATTTCTCCTATTTTTGTATCTTGGTTATAGCTTTGCCTGAATATTATTTCCCCTATACTCTTTCCAACTATTCTTCCAATCATTTTATCCCTCAATATATTCATGGTAATCATAAAATATACTTTCCCATTCTTCGTTGCTAATTCCTTTTTCAAATGCCTTTTTCTGAATCAAATGTTTTAAATAATTTTCTTCATCCTTGCTTATTTTAACATGCCTGTGTATATCAGCAAGACAATAGGGATAGCCAAGACAGCTTATATCTTTGCATAAGGCAGATATTTCAGAAAAAATTTCTTCTGGATATTTTCCAAAATAATCTACTCTGAAAATAAATTTTGAATACGGATTGAATTTTACCGCATATATTCCATTCTCTATTTTATAGTACCAGCATTTTTCTTTCATAATTTTCTCCCCAACTTTTTTAATTGCAAATAAAATAGGAATTTTCTCTTTTTTATATCCGCTCTTTTTGCTTATTCCAACAATTCCCTCCAATTTATATTTAAGGCAGCCATCAAAAATAACAATTTCATTTCCTGCAATTTCTTTTGCAATTTTATATTCTTCCTTTTCTCTCATTAAATCATTTTCAGCATCCGCATTCTCACCATATATAACATCAAGCTCTATTTCCCCTATTTTCCTCTCGATTATATTTTTTTCATTTGCTTTATTATATCCAAATCTTCTTGCAAATATTGAAAAAGAATATGCATCAAGAATTTTCACAGAGCTACCATCTATGGAATATGCGGTGCAATTATTTTTTCTAAAAAATTCTATAAAATTATCTTTATCTACTTCAAAATTATCTGCGCCAGCCAATGCTTCCAAGATTTCATCGATTTTCATTTATATATCAGTTATTCATCTTATATTCTAGAATTATTCTACCATTTTTGTCCACGAGCCGGCGCATGCTCCCTTTTCCATAGATTCGCAAATCATTTCCGAAATTGTCTATATGAATCCATCCCCTCATGATAGAAAAAAAATTGTTGTTTATAAATCTTTTTAAATTTTTGAGCAAAAGCCGCTTTAAATAAAAGAATAAATAGTGAAAAGATATCAGCAACGCCAAAATCTTTATTATTTGTATTTTTTATATAGTAGTGCTTGAATTAAATGCGGAAGAAATAAAGCAAATTATCGAGAAATATTTTAGAGTATATGATATCAGGCAGGAAGAAAACTTTTTTGCATTTTATGTGGAAATATTTGAAGAAAATTTTAAGGATAAATTTGAAATGCTTTTGAATGAATTAAAAAACAAAAACTTGATACCTTTTATAAGAGAGGAAAAGGGAGAGCATATAATTTTTATAACTCAAAAACCATATATAAAGAAAAAATCACCCGCAATAAACCTTATTCTTCTTATAATTACCATCATTACCACCACTTTTATGGGAGTTTATCAATATATTCTTTTTGAAAAAGTAGAATTTTCTTTTAATCTACTGGCAAAAGGTTTCTTATTTTTTTCTCTTCCTCTCCTTTCCATAATTGGAATACACGAGTCTGCCCATTATTTTGCATCAAAAAAACACGGAATTGAGGCAACTCTTCCTTATTTTATTCCTATGCCAGTAGGGACTGGCACACTAGGAGCGGTTATATCAATAAAAGAGCCAATTCCAGATAGAAATGCATTGCTGGATATAGGAATTGCTGGTCCGCTTGCTGGCTTTATAGTGACAATCCCCATTCTCTTTATAGGGCTCAAATATTCAAAACCAATACCTCTTGAAGAAATTAAGGATGCAATTTATCTTGGCGAACCCCTCCTTTTTAAATTTATTTCACCTTTAGCAATTAATATTCCAGAGGGTTGTGCAATCAATATGCATCCAACAGCTTTTGCTGGCTGGGTGGGCTTACTTGTTACTGCTATAAATCTCTTGCCAGCGGGCCAGCTCGACGGCGGGCACATTGCAAGGGCAGTTTTGAAAGGCAAGCACAGATATGCAAGCATTATAACAATTTTTCTACTTGTGACGCTTACAATATTTAAGCTCGGCAATTGGCTTCTTATGGTATTGCTGCTTGTGTTTTTAATAGGCACTGAGCATCCTCCTCCACTTAATGAAATAACCCCTCTTGATGGAAGGAGAAAGATTCTTGCAATAGTTGCTCTGATAATATTCATACTTAGCTTTGCTCCAATGACAATAGGTTGAAAAACAATAAATACGCTGTCTTAATTAAGGTTAAAATGAAAAAAATAATTGTAATTGTTGCAATGTTTATCCTGTTAATTCCGTCAAATTATTCAAGCGTTGTAGAAGTAAATAATTTTCCATCGAGTGAGGATATTATTTCCTTTTTTTACGAATTTAAGAATAAATTAAAAGAAGAAAATTTTTTTATTGAGGAAAATGACATTCCAGAGATTATAATTGAGGAAAATGACATTCAGCTTTTAGAAAACAGCTCTTTATGCCTTTTTGAAGCGATAAGAGAATTCTATGAAGCTATTGGAATAGAATATGAAGAGAGCAAGATAAAAGAATTTGTAAATGCTTTGAATTTTAATGATATGGAAAATTTTGCGATTTCTTCAATAATTTATTCATATACAAAAACAATTAAATCAAAAGATAATGAGGAAAAAAATCAAAATATTTTTTCTACAATTGAAGAAGTGAGGAAATACTCGTTTTTACTCATGAATTCAAATTTTCAGGAAACAAAATCTGATTGTTATGGGAAAATAATTTTTGGAGGAAACAAAATGGATTTTTACGAAAACTATATTTTTATAATTGATTTTGGAGGAGATGATATTTATAATGAAGGAAAATCTTCCTTTATTCTTGATTTAAAAGGAAATGATAGGTATGAAAAAAGGCAATCGGAAAATGGATATACATTTTTATTTGATATCGAAGGAAATGACATTTATAACAATGCTTGCTATTCAAATAAAAGTTTTTCATTTTTATTTGATTTAAAAGGAAATGATATATATTATAATCAAACATGCGTTGCATATGAAAATGGAACATCATTTTTTATTGATTTTTCTGGAAATGATTTGTATGAAGGGAAAGATTATAGCCAATCATTTTCTTCAAATGGAGTTTCTTTACTCATTGATGTTTTTGGAGATGATGTCTATATCTCCTCTTCTTATTCTCAGTCTTCCTCGCTATATGGTTTTTCTGGACTTATTGATGTTTATGGAAAAGATATTTTTTACTCATTAAACTCCTCTCAATCATATGCGGATGGCATTACTTCATTTTCTTTTTTCATAAATTTTTTTGGAGAAGATTTTTATAGCTCTGGAAATTATTCTCAGGGATATGCAAATGGCGGGTCAGCCATATTTTTTGATTTTAATGGCGACGATGCATATGAAGTAAAACATTATAGCCAGAGTTGCTCTATCTTTGGTATAGCAATTTTTGCAGATACTGGAGGAAAAAATAATTTTTCATATGGTTTATTTTGTCAAGGTAAAAAATTGGGAGGTATATCTTTATTCATGGATAAATTAGATTTCAATGAGGAATTAATTGGTATAATTCAAAATTTAAAAAGCAATATCTGGAAATTCCTTTCTTATTTTTTCTAAGGTAAATTCAACTATTTTTTCCGCATTTCCATAATAATCTCCTACTTCATCAATTATCTCAGCAATTTCTTTGCTAACAACTTCTTTTAACTCAACATTTTTTTGCCTTGCTTCCATTGCATATTTTCTCATCAATTCGTGCGCCTCTTGCCTTCCCATTCCTTTTTCAACAAGTTTCATCATTATTGCTTCGCTCAATATAGCTCCTTTAGTTATTTCAATGTTTTCCCTCATTTTTGATGTATTTACCCTTAATTTTGAAAAAACATCCCTCATCTTATATATTATCCAGTCGGTTAGAATAAGAGAATGAGGGATTATGAATCTTTCAGACGAGGAATTGCATAAATCTCTTTCATGCCACTGAATTGCATTTTCCCAAGCCGGCAAAAGATTGCTTCTTATTAATCTTGCAAGCCCACATATCTGTTCGCATGTAACTGGATTTCTTTTATGAGGCATTGTTGATGAACCAACCTGTTTTTCTTCAAAGAGTTCCTCCACTTCAGCAATTTCTGTTCTTTGCAAATTCCTTATTTCTGTTGCAAATTTTTCTATAGATGTTGCAACATTTGCAAGAAATGATAAAAGTTCAACATATCTATCTCTTCCAACAATTTGAGTTGATGGAATTTCTGCCTTTAAATTTAATTCTTTCATTACAAATTCCTGCAATTCAAAGAATTTATCTCCAAAAGATGCTCCTGTTCCAACCGCTCCTGACATCTTTCCATATGAAATTTCTTCTCTAACTTTCCTCAATCTATTTATGTGACGGAGCAATTCATCTGCAAAAACAGCCATTTTAAGTCCAAATGTTATTGGCAACGCATGTTGTCCATGAGTTCGTCCAATCATAATAGATTTCTTATGCCTCAAAGCTAGTTTTGAAAGAGTGGCAAGAAGCTTTATCAATTCTTTTTCAATTATATTTAATGCATCTCTTATTTGCAAGGCATTTGCAGTGTCAACTATATCATAGGAAGTGGCGCCAAGATGCACATATTTTCCATATTTACATATTTCAGAAAGAGCCTTTACCATCGCCATTACATCATGTCCTATTTCCTTTTCTATTTCCTTAACTCTTTCAATTTTGACATATTTAAGATTTGCTTTCTTTTCTATTTCATCGGCAGCCTCTTCTGGTATATTTCCTAAAAAAGCATGTGCTCTTGCAAGTTTTGCTTCTACTTTAAGCCAATATGAAAGCCTGCTCTCTTCACTGAAAATGCTTTTGATTTCTTCTCTTCCATATCTGAATTCAATCGGGCAAATCATAGCATTATATCAGCAAATATTATTTTATTTTTTAGGCTTATGGTAGAAGTTGCCTCTTAGGATTTGTTTCTTGCTGAGAAGATGGCTCAGCCTGTCAATAACTCTATTATAAAATTTTAATATACTCTATTCCATCGCTTGCTTTATTTCCAGAATAATCATATGCAATTACTTCAAAATATGATTTTTTAATCAATGAATGAGGTAGATTAAATGAGAATGGCTCGCTATATTTCTCTCCCAAAATTTTTCCATTAACCACATATTCAACAAGAAGTAAAGCATCTTCTTTGATTTCAATTTCCACCCTCATATTACCTATTAAAACTGTGTTTCTTGATGCCATTAATTTCTTTCCAAAAAGATAAATGTAATTTCTTTCTGGATAAATTATTTTTACAAAAGGCTTTTCAAAATCCTCTCCATATTTTTTTCCTATGCTTATAAGCAGTAATGGCTCAAATCCTTCAAAATTCAATTTTTTATTGAGCTTGAAGTTATGAATAACATTTGCTGAAAGATTTAATGAAGTTGCCTCTAACAATAAATTCTGCCAGACCGCGCCCGCTTCATAAAACCATGCCCACGAACTGCTTGCTTTGCTTTTATTTAAATACACAAAAATTAGATTTGCATTTCTTACCCAGGGTGGCTCAATCTCATTTCTTACATCTTCTCCAATTATCACTTCAAGGGAGTGATTTTCAGGTATATAATGGAAAAAGCCTGAGAAATTTGCAAAAAATATTTCAAGAGGATAAGTAGCATGTGAGCTCGGCACAGTACGGTGGCGTTGCCCTTTCAGAAAATCAAAAAAATAAGAATAGCCATATGAAGCCCATAGCAATTGAGATATTTCTTTTTCATTCAGCTCTCCACATAAAAATGCTTCCCTATTAATTTCAATCATTGCATCAACAAGCCTTTTGCCGCCTTTTTCTGGAAATGGAAGAGATGTGTTATAAGGAGAATAGGAAAAATTGTATGGCTGGGAGGGATAGCCAATTGGCATAATGATAAGTGGCTTTTCATCTATTGGCAAGCCTATATAATGCAATTCATATGCCTTGCCAGCTGTTGTTACAGTTCCTAAATCAAGAGAATTTGAAATAAAATATATGTTTTGGCCAACGCTCCCCATCTGAAATGCGGAGAAATTTTCATTTTTTCCAATGCTTTTATTCCATGTAAGCCCTATTTTTATATAAGCAGAATCATAATCTCCAACCCATCTAAAATCTCCTTTTCTGAAAATTTTCAAAGAATGATTTGAAGGAATATATTTATAAACTCCTTCTCTCATTATAACATAAATATTCACTGTATTGCGCATATCTATGCTTAATATCTGTGAAGTTGCCCATAAAAGAGAGGAAATGTTTTCCATCGAAATTTCTTTTTCAGAAAATTCTCTTATTGAAGCTCTCCTTGAAATCGCATCTTCAAGAAAAATTTCAGGAAAATAGGGAGGAGGAAGTAAAATATATCCACCCGTTTGAAAAAATAATAAGAAGATTGTTAAAAACAAAACTTTTTTCATTTTATTTCGCTCATCTGAAATGCTCTTCCAAAGTATATTTCATGCGGCAAAAGATAAGGAATTAAAAAATTTGTAACTGGGAATGGGGCAACATATGATATATTTCCGTTAAAATAAACATCCGCCTTTAATGTTCCATATGAAGCTTCTTTTAAATCGATACATACTCCGCTAAAAGAAATTCCTAAAACAAAGATGCTTGCAATAAATGCATAAATTTTTTTCATGTTTTTATATATATAAAAATATTTAAATTTATTGGATTTAAAAGCATGCAAATTTGTGAAATAAAAAAAATTGTAAATGAGACAAAATTTCATAAGACATTCTTCTTTTCATGCGATAAACTAAAGAATGCAAAACCTGGGCAATTTGTAATGGTATGGATACCTGGAGTTGATGAAATTCCAATGTCTTTAAGCTATATAGGGAATATGCAGGCAATAACTGTAGAAAGAGTTGGAGAAGCAACTGAAAAAATGCATCAAATGAATGAAAAAGATAAAATAGGAATAAGAGGGGCTTATGGAAATGGTTTTTCAGAAATTGGAAAAAAAGCTCTTTTTGTTGCTGGCGGAACAGGAATTGCGCCGCTTATGCCCTTAATAAGAAAATATAAAGGAGAGAAGCATGTTGTTATAGGTGCAAGAAATAAAGATTTGCTTCTTTTTTTAGATGAAATTGAAAAAATCGCTGAGATTTATATTTCAACTGATGATGGAAGCATTGGCTTTAAAGGATTTGCAAGCCAGCTCGCTGAAAAGATTATTAAAGAAGAAAAATTTGATGTTGTATATACATGCGGACCAGAAATAATGATGAAAAAAATTCTTGATTTATGCAAAAAAAATAAAATAAGAATGCAGGCAAGTTTGGAAAGATATATGAAATGTGGGGTTGGAATATGTGATTCGTGTGCAATAGATGGATATCATGTATGTAAAGATGGACCAATTTTTGATGGAAAAATTTTAGAGAAGATTAAAGATTTTGGAAAATTCAAAAGAAATGAGGCAGGAAAAAGAATAAAAATATAGTTATTTCCATATTTCAATAAATTTTTCAAAATTTCTATCATAAGTTTTTTCTATTTCTGGCGGGAAGAAGCAAGCAGGCAATTCTTTATTTCTTAAATGATATCTCAAGCATTCACAACAAATTCCTTTTCTACTACAAGGTTCATAGGTGCAAGGGCAATTTTTTAAATTTCTCTCCTTTTTACATTCCATATTTTATCACCTCTTCAATTATTTTTTTATGGTCAAAAGCTAAATCTGGTAAGCTATTTAAATCAAAAAATTTTGCATCAGTTGCATCATCTCCCGCTCTTGGTTCATCTTCTGATTCAAGCAGAAATACTATTGATATTACATGTCCTCTTGGATCTCTTCCAGGATCAGAATAAACTCCAAACAATTTTTTAATTCTAGCTCTCATTCCGGTTTCTTCTTTAAATTCTCTTATTATTGCTTCCTCAACTCTTTCACCATATTCAACAAATCCTCCAGGCAAAGCCCATTTATCCTTAAAAGGATCATTTCTTCTTTTTATCAGCAAAATTTTTTTATTTTTTATTAAAACACCATCTACAGCAACAGCTGGCTTCATATTATCAACGAAAAAACTTTTATTTTTTTCTCTGCTTTGTTTCCAACTTCATCATATGCAATAAATTTCAGTTCATGCCATCCTAAAGAGAATTCTTTCCATATCCATGAAAATTTATTTTCATATGAAATGCTTTTCAGTTCATTATCTATATAAAGTTCAATTTTTGTTGCATCAGCGCTTGCTTCTATTTTCATTCTTCCAATTACTATCGCAAATTTCGCATTTATTTCTAAAATTTCCTTTCCAAAAATATATATTTTTCCTTCCATTGGCTTAATAACATTTATTGAAGGAGGAGAGAAATCAAAAAGACAGTGGGCATCTGCTATGGCTGGCTTGTTTTCGGTATAATTTTCTTTTCTTAATATGCTATAAAATTCATAATAGCCTTCTTCTTCTGGCAGGAAATCAATCTCATAATCTTTTTCCATAGTGCAGTAAATTTTCCATTTTCCTCCAAACCCAATTTTTTTCCTATAATACAAATCAACTGTTGAATTTTCCTCCACTTCAACCCAAATTTTTATAGAGCCATTTGCTTTTTCATTGCTTACATAAACTCTTGAAGTTAATGGCATTTCTGGAATTTGAATTGTTGGATCGCCAAGTAAATTATATTCATAAATAGTTAAATAATCATACTCACTCTTAAAAGGAATTGTATTTAGATAATCTATTTTTGCTCTCGAAAAAATTTCTCCGATGCTTTTACATCCATCATAATATGCTCTGAAAAACGCTCTATCGAGATACCCAGCTAAGCCTGATTTAATTGCATTTCCCAAATATACATATGCAACCCTGCTGCTGCCAGCATATGCAATTGCTCCATGATTACTCAAAACAAATTTTTCTCCAAAGCAATCTGTTGTATCAAACTCATTTGTAGAGCAAGCCATTGCAAAAACAACTGGAAAATATTTATTTTTAAGCATGCTTAAATCATCGATCCAGAAGCCACCGCTTTCCCATCCCATTCCATATGGATTTCCGTGAGAGGCAAAATTCACAAGTAATGCTCCTTCATTTATAAATTTTGCAATATTAAATGCATTTGCATTTCCATCTTTTTCGTAATCATCTGTTTCATACAATCTTATTACTTTAAAATTTATGTTTTTGTTTATTTCTTCCTTTAAATATTCTCCCTCCCTTTCAATCGTATCCCAGAAAAGTTCAACTCCAACTGCTATTGCCTTCATAGGAGGCGTAGTATAATTTATTATTTTTTCAATCGCAATATTTAATTCATTTTCATCACTTACAGGAAGACGAGATAAATGCACATCGGGCATCAAATCAGGTTTATCATCGATTCTCTCACCATATTTTTTATCTCTATCATTGTCCCATGAGGAAAAAGAGCCATTTGGATAATATATGTCTGCAAAATACAAATCGCAAGGAGCTTCCTTTGGGTCATCGATGGCAAGAGATGTATATCTGACAGGAAATATATCTACATCTCCTACAAACAATACATACTTTATTCCCCATTCTTCAATTGCATTTTTAATGAAATATTTTATTTTTTCAGCATCATCTCGTCCATATGAAGAAAAATATTTTCCACTATAAATTTCATTTAATCCAACAACTATTGTTTTTATTCCTTTGCTTTCCTTATGTTGCTTTAATGCTTCAAGCTCATTTAGCCATGCATCAGGAGAAATTATAAGGAAATCATATGTTGCTAAGCTTTCAATTTTTTCTGGCAAAACATAATCAATTTTTATGTCAAAATCTTTAGCATGAAGAATTTCGTTTCTTAA
>JAWAYL010000011.1:0-29648 GCA_038818725.1 Thermoplasmatota archaeon
AGAGATGTAACATCTGTTGGTGAACAGTAGGAGTTATTTGTATCTCAGCAGGTGAATGGAGAAGCGGCTATAGTTATGATTCTCCTAGTTTAGTAAATATGCTTTCATCTACAGATATTGTTCCAGGAAAGTATCTATACGCAGATGTTGGAGACGATTATTTTTGCTATTCCTTATGTTTTAATAAAGGCTAGAAGGCATTTTTGGAGGATTAGGAACCAAAAGATTGTTATTCTCAAGATTTAAAAAAGAAAACATGAGAAGAAAGCATGTTATTGCAATGGCAATTTGTCACAATTTACAAACATATATGACTATTTTTTTGCGTTTTTATTTCTATAATCTCTACTACATATGGAATTGACGATAAAATTTAAAAAAATTTAGTGTGCTTTACAAATTAAAGCATAGAACTATTTTTCGACAACCCCTATTAGGCTGTAGTGCCAAGAATTTGAAAATCTCTCCGATTCTTTTTCAGGAGGAGATGCACATGCTACAACAATTATTAGAAATTAATTCCAAAAAATATTTTTCGTTGGGATAAAATGAAGATAGAAATTAAGTTAATCGCTACCCTCTAAGCAGGAATTTCTTTGCGGAAAGTAAATCTTAGAGATTTTGAGGAATTTAGTCACTTTGAAACAATGGTATCATAAACTAAGCCAACTATTTACTAATTGATGGTAACAAAATGACTTCGATTGATGTAATAAAATTTGTGAGGAAAATTCTCATATATTGTGAAAATAAACCATTGATCAAAATAGCCACACCTCCATCATAGAGAGGCATTGCAAAGAATGGGCTTAAGATATGAAAATGAAACATTTGAAGAAAGAAATGCGATAGAGGGATGGTTCAGCATCCTTAAAGCAAGATTGAAAAGATTCTGGAAACGCTTTCCTTCAAATGCTTCAAAGGAGATAAAAGTTTGTTGACACTGCTTTAGGCGCCATAACACAACACTGCCCGACCATACAAATCTTAAAATATAAATATTTCTACTGGCTTAAACTTATGAATCCAGTTATAATATTCCTAATAATTGCATTTTTTGTAATTTTAATTGCTCTCTGGAAAATAGTGAAAGTTGCGATAAAAATATTGGTTATATTACTCTTGATATTTCTTATATTTATGATTATATACAAGTTCCCTAAATTAACCGAGATTTTTAAGAATATCTTCACTTACCTATTGTTTATTGAATAAATCATAAAATTTAGAAGAATTGACTTGCGAGATTTACAGAACAATTTTGCTAACAGTTAGCTTTATAAAAAAACAATTTACCATGTCAACAGAGGAAGTGGTTAGCCTGAGTTTATCATGCTTATCATATCCGTTAATTTATTTTTTACCCTACATAAGGAGAGAATATGATTATATCCATTTCGTCTCTCGAAATCTCTTCACCATAAGCATAAACTTCTATTTCGTGTCTTCCAAATAGCAAAACATTTAACTTCCATTCATAAGGAGGGAAATAATCCCAATGCCATGCTCTCTCATCAACTGCAAATATCACTTTTTCAACATTCCCCTCTACTTCAGCAACTATATTTACTCTTCCTATTGCAATTGTTATTCCTCTTAGCCTTGAAAACCAGTTTTTAGCAATTATCGGAAACAATGCTCTATTAAAAACATAAAAGTAGCCTTCTTTTGGCTCCTTTATTGAAACATAATTTTTAATTTTTTTGTTTGCAAGCTCATTTAATAAGCTAGTCAAAAATCTTGTTGCCTTTGTAAGATATGTGAAATTTATTTTATCTATACTGTCTTGCAGTGAATGCCCATATGGATAGCTATCATAGTGGGCAAAGAAAACACTATCATAACCATAATCTATATATGCTTGATGGTCTGCTCCAGGATAATTTGGAACTATTTCAACATTCATTTTTATTTTTTCGTAATATTTTTCTGCAACATCCTTTGCAAAATCCGCAATCCATCTTGCTCTTTCTGGAGTAAAGCATCTTATATAATTTCCTCCCTTGCTTGTATTTGCATAACCTATCATGTCAACATTAACTACCGCTATTATCTTTTCATTGTTTTCATATACATGTCTTGCATGGAGATAGCTTCCATAAGCACCCACTTCTTCCCCACTATAAACTATAAAATGAATTGTGTGCATAAATCTATATTTGCTCATAACCTTTGCAATTGCAAGCACCCCCGCAACTCCGGAGCCATTATCATCTGCACCTGGTGAGGTTTCTGTGGTGTCGATATGTGCCCCTATGATTACGGAATATTCGTCCCCTGGTAGGGTTGCAATTATATCATTATCTTCGAACCCGCTTATTTGCCATTTAAATCTCTCTACTTTAAGCCCCATAGATAAAAATTCATTATAAACCCATTCTTCAGCATCTTCACATGCATTTCTTCCAGTATAGCGCACTCCAAAATCGCAAATTTTTGTAAGATAGTATTTAAGCATCTCTTCACTTATCTCATCATATATCTCATCTGATCTCGCTGGCAAAACAGAAATAATAAGGATTGAGAAAACCAGATAAGCTTTAAATTTCATAATAAGAAATGTTTTTCCAAGATTTATTCTTTTCTTACCTCGCTATGCACTTTAACCATTTATACAATCCAAATTTATTTAAATAAATTATTTTAATTATGGAGAAAGAAGCAATGTTCTGGAGTATAAAGGAAGGAAAAATTCAATGCAATTTATGCCCTCATAACTGCATTATTAGAGAAGGAAGAAGAGGGATATGTGGGGTTAGAGAGGCAAGAGATGGAAAGCTATTTACTCTTATATATGCATCCGTCTCCTCCGCCTGCCCTGACCCGATTGAAAAGAAACCATTATTCCATTTCTATCCAGGAACACTTGTTTATTCTCTTGGTAGCGTTGGATGCAATTTAAAATGTATGCATTGCCAGAATTATTCAATAAGTCAGGTTATGCCCGAGGAATATTATCTTGATGAAATTTTGCCTGAAGAAGCGATTGAGAGAGCGAAAAAATGCTGTGAAGGAATTGCATGGACATATAACGAGCCAACGATATGGATAGAATACGCTCTTGATTCAGCAAAGATTGCAAAAAAGAATGGCCTTTATACTGTTTTTGTTACAAACGGTTATATAAATGAAGACGCAGTTCATGAAGTAGCTAAACATATTGATGCCGCCAACATAGATGTGAAAGCATTTACAAAAGATTTTTACAAAAAGATATGCAAAGCAAAAATTGAACCAGTGCTTGATGCCTGCAAAAGTTATAAAAATAAAGGTGTTCATGTAGAAATAACATATCTTATTATACCAACGAAAAATGATGATAAAGAAGAAATAAAAAAATTTTGTAAATGGGTTTTAGAAGAGTTAGGAAATGAACAGGTTATTCATTTCACCGCTTTCTATCCTCATTACAAAATGAATTATTTGCCCCCTACACCTTTAAAAAAACTCTTGGAAGCATATGAAATTGCAAAGAAAGAAGAATTGGAGTATATATATCTTGGAAATGTCCCTCATGGAGAATATGAAAATACTTATTGTCCAGATTGCAAAAATTTGCTTATAGAAAGGTACGGATTTTCTTCAAGAATAATTGGCTTAAGGAATGGGAAATGCAATGTATGTGGAAAAAAGATAAATGTGATACATTAAAAAACATATGATTTTTAAATTTAAATGTATTTACTTTTATTATGGATGTGGTTCCAAAAATTGGTATAACAGGAGCGCCAAGAGTTGGAAAAACAGAAGGTTTAATTAGAATTATGGAAAGATTGAAAGATAAATATACTTTCGGAGGGATGATTACAAAAGAAATAGAAGAAAATGGTGAAAGAGTGGGATTTAAAATAATTGATTTAATGACAAAAGAGGAAAGAATTTTTGCTCATGTTAATATTGAGTCTTCCTATAGAGTAGGAAAATATAAAATAAATTTGAAAGTTCTTGATGAGTTTGGTATACCAGCTATAGAGAGAGCTATAAAAGATGAAGGAGTAGATATTGTTGTTGTGGATGAAGTTGGTAAAATGGAACTAGAGAGCAAAAAATTCAGAGAAACAATTAAAGAAGTTCTAGATTGTGAGAAGCCAGCATTGATAACATTGCATAAGAAGTCGAGAGATGCAACATTACAGGGAATAAGAAATAGAAACAATGTAAGGATATTGGAAATTACTCCAAAGAATAGGAATCTTCTGCCATATAAAATAGAAAAAATTTTAGAAGAAGAAGGAGTTTAATGATAAAAGAGGGGAGGACGGAAATAAATATTATAGGATTTGAGGCATATAGGGGGCCAGGTAAAAAGAAAGCAAGCTTTTATAATCCAACATTTGAAATTGATAGAGATATAGAAGTCATATTCTGCCAGTTTATCGCGAATAAAGGAGCAAAAAAATTTTTGGACGCATTTTCATCAACTGGCATAAGAGGAATAAGAATAGCAAAAGAAGTTGATGGAGATATAGAAGTCCATGTAAATGAAATAAACCCTTTATCATTTGATATTCTAAAGAAGAATGTTAGCTTGAACAATGTAAATATAATAATGCATAGTGAAGATATAAAAAAACTTTTACTTAACTATAAATACGATTATATAAATATCGATCCCTATGGCTCACCTGCATATTTTATTCCGTCTCTTTCGAACGGATTGAGAAAAATTGGATATTTTTCAGTTACTGCAACAGATGTTGCTACTCTTTGTGGAGTTTATAAAAAAAGTTGCATAAGGAGATATGGAGCAATTCCGATGAGGGGGCAGGCAATGAAAGAAATAGGGATAAGAATTCTTTTAGCCTTCATAGCAAAAAGCTTAGCAATTTTTGATTATTGTTTTTCTCCAATATTAAGCTATTCATACAGCCATTTTTTCAGGATATATGGGATGGCGGAAAAAGGCGCCCGAAAGGCGGACAGTGTGATGAATAAAATAGGATGGATATACTGGAGGGATGGCTGGAACTACTGCAATTTTGAGGATATTCCAGATAAAAATTTCTGTGGCCCATTATGGATTGGTGAAATGCATAGTTCATTTTTTTTAAACGAAATTGAAGAAATATTAAATGAAAAAGAGTTAAGAAAAAAGAGAGAGATAAAGCGGTTGCTTGATTTATGGAAAGAGGAAAAAAATCTTCCAATACTTTTTTATGAAACAAGTTATATAGCAAGAGAAATTAAAGTAAAACAGCCAAAAATATCTAAAATAATAGATGGATTAAGAAGCGTTGGTTATATAGCTGGGAGAACTCATTTCTCCCAATGCGCATTTAAAACCAATGCTCCTTATGAAGAAATAAAAAATATTTTCCGAAAATAAGGATTTTCTCTGGCACAAATAGGTAGTGTCAAGAATTTGAAAATTTAAAAAATAAGAAATACCTCTCCTGATTCTTTTTCAGGAAGGGATGCTACAACAATTATTAGAATTTTAGAGAGAAAAATATTTTTCGTTGGGATAAAATGGAGATAGAAATTAAGTTAATCGCTATTCTGGAAACGCTTTCCTTCAAATGCTTCAAAGGAAAGCGTCGAAAGATGGCTAATTGCTTTCGTAGTCCTTTATAACCTGGAGGTAAAAATTTGTTGACACTACCGCACAAATATATATATCGGAAAAGATTTATAAAGAAAGAAATAATTTCCAACTATGATAAAGAAATTTAAATCATCTACAGGAGAAATTGTGATTGAAATAGATTACAATAAATGCAACGGCGCCGCGAAGTGCGTGGAGGTTTGCCCAGTTGGAATATATGAGTTAAAGGATGGAAAAGCGGTTGCAAACAATGTGGATGATTGCATCGAATGCTGTGCATGCGTTGAATCTTGCCCAAACAATGCAATAAAACATAGCTCTTGCTGATGAAATTTATCCTATTTTTGATATCTTTTTCCCTTATTTTTCAAAACATATATGAAATTGAATTGAAAGACGACGCTTTTCATTCTTCTTTGCCTTTTCATATTGAAACTTGGTATTTTGAGGCAATTTTTGAAAATTACAGCATTGTTTTTATGATTACTATTTTGCCAGATATTTTTGCAATGATAGGAGAACATTTTTATTTTAATGGAGAAAAAATATATGAAGAGAGAAAAATTTACAAATCTTTTATTATCTCTGATGAATATCCTCTTTTAATAGTTGATAATAAAACAATTATGGAAGGTTATATTGGGACTGAAGGAGAAATATGCTATAACATCTTCTATACTGGAAATAATTTTGGTATAAATTTTCATTTTGAAAATAAAACAAAAGGATGGAAAACAATACCAGATTTTTGGCTTTCTTTGCCAAATATGGTTGTTGAGGGAGAAATATTTATAAATAATTCATTTGAGCATGTAAAAGGAAAGGGATATCATGACCACAACATTTTCTATTTAAAATCAATATTCAGCAAGGGCTATTTTGATGGTAAATTGATAGAAGAAAATTTTTCAATTGTATGGGGGAAAATAATTGGTAAAGAAGAATTTATAATATTCAGCAATGAAAGTTTCTTCTTGATGGAGAATATTTCATTCTCTATGGGCGATTATATATTTGATCACGGAAAAATTATACCATCTTCATTCTATATTTATGGTAAAAATAGCAATGTTGAAGTTTCTTTAAATTTTAAAGCCACATCAATTCATTATATAAGGCTACCATTTATAAATTACTGGAGATACCATGTGATTGTAACCGGAAAAATATTTATAGATGGATTTGAAAAAGAAATAAATAGTTTTGAAATAATGGAATACATGAATTTTCTTCTTTAATCTTTTATATATGTAGGAGCAAATTTAGGCACTCTACCTTTAATTTCATGATAATATGCATATGTCATTGGTTTTTCATCACTTAATATTTCTCCATCAATTACCTTTCCAAAAAATATTGTATGGGTAAATATATCAATTTTTTCAATTACCTCACAATCAAGATATGCTATGGAATAATCAATTGGAATTGGAGCCCCACTCTTCCCTGTTTTATAATTTAAATTCTCAAATTTTTTTATTTCCCTTCCACTTCTGAAGCCAAATTTTCCTATAAATGGCAGAGGTGTTTTTTCACTTAATATCGAAATGCTGAAAACTTTGCTTTCTTCTATGAATTCATGTGTTAAATTCTCTTTATTTATACATGCTGCTATAACTGGCGGCTCTGAGCAAACCTGAAAAACAGAATTTGCAATTTGCCCATTTATCTCATCACCTTTTTTAGAAGACACAATATATAGCCCGTAACTTATCTTGTGAAGAGCTTTTTTATCCATGTGAAAAATCTTCCTATAATTTATATTTTATGCGAGGGGCCGGATTTGAACCGGCGATGGCCTTCGCCAGCAGATCTTGAGTCTGCCGCCTTTCCTGGCTTGGCTACCCTCGCTGATTAATAATATTTTTTAATTTTTAAACTTATTTTCGGCAATCCTTATTTTTACATAATATTAAATATTTTTCTTGGAATACAATATATGTTAAAGCACTCCGCAAAAACTGGAATAAGCTTTGGTCTAACTTCCGGAGTTATAACAACTCTTGGTTTGATGGTTGGGTTGCATAGTGGAACAAATTCAAGAAGTGCAGTTGTTGGAGGAATTCTTACAATAGCAATTGCAGATGCTTTTTCTGATGCTCTTGGAATTCATATTTCAGAAGAGTCTGAAAATAAGCATACATCAAAAGAGATATGGGAATCAACCTTCTTTACCTTTCTTTCAAAATTTGTTTTTTCAATATCATTTATTATCCCTGTTATGTTCCTAAAGCTCAACTCCGCTATAATTTTAAATATTTTTTATGGGATAATTCTTCTTGCTATATTCAGTTTTTATTTAGCAAAAGAACAGAGATGGAAGGTAATAGTAGAGCATGTTACAATTGCAATCATTGTTGTAATAATATCTCATTATATAGGGGATTTAATAAGCAACTTTTTTTCTTAAATTTTTAAACTTATTGAAACATGGTCCTTTGCATAAGGTGAGAGTTCGATCATTTCAATTATTTTATAATTTTTTTCTATTTTCTTCTTTACATTTTCAAAAATTTTTTTTGGCTTCTCTGCTATATCTATACTTCTTGCCTTAACCATTATCATTCCATATTGTGGGGAAAATTTATCAATATTTTTAAAAAAAATTTCAATCTGGCCCCTCTGGGCTATGTCTTGGTATAAAAAATCAATTTCATCTACTATTTTTTCATATTCCTCAGGCTTGTTTGCATCTCCCATTATAGGAATCATATTTTTCCTTTCTTCACATAGCTTAACAAATTTTTTCATTGGCTTGAAGGCAATTTCAACTCCATAGAGAATTCCTTCCCTTATTATATCTGAGAAATGGCTTGCGGTCGTACCATTTGCAACTCCTAAATAAAGAATTTTGCTTTTTTTGTTTAATGGAAGAAATTTTAGTCCTTTTAGTATTGATGCAGACATCTTACTTCTATAAGGATTCCATGCTCTGAATTCATCTTCACCTATTTTTATAATCTTTTCTCCATAAACATTTTTGCCAGAAATCAAATTTTTTGTAAAAATTTTATTTTCCTCCCTATAAATTCCCTCAAATATCTCCTTCATCCTTAACTTTCCTCCACAAAATGTTAGATGCCATTGCTAAACAATCAAAAACTGGTGCAACAGATGGAGCATAAGCATTCTCAATTTTCGCAAATTCTTTTACATTCATCCCTGAATATATTGCAATCGCTACCTTATCTATTATTTTTGCTGCCCCCCGCCCAATGGCTTGGGCGCCAGCAATTTTTCCATCTTTCGCAATTAATTTTATTAAAATTTCTTCTCCATCCATATAACTTGGCAAATCCTTGCCTATATATTTTGCTGAAATTTCCTCACCCATAAGCCCAACAGATGCAACTTCGATGCCAAAAATTTTTGTTGTTTTTGAAAATAAAGGAGGAAGAATTTTTTCATTTCCTCCAGCAGCATTTATTCCAGCAATCATTCCTTGCCTTACAGCGATACTTCCAAGCCCTACATTAGCAACTCTACCAAAAAAATCTTTGATTTTTGTGCAGTCACCAGCAGCATATATATCTTCCTTAAAAATGCATTTTTCATCAACTTCTATTTCATCTTTTATTATTCCATTTGGCTTGTTTCCTGTAGCAATAACAGTAAAATCTCCCTCGTAGCTCTCTTCTCCATAAACTTCTCCTCCAATAACTTCTTCAACCTTGCAATTTAAAACAACATCTATTCCAATTTTTTTCATTAAATAATCAGCAACATCCTTATCAAGCATATTTGGAAGTATGTTTTGCATATATTCAAGCAATTTAACATTAATTCCAATTTTTTTTAAAGCTTCTGCTATTTCAAGCCCAATTAAGCCAGCTCCTATAACAATTGCATTTCTTGAATTTAATGCTTTTTTCCTTATTTCAATTGCATCTTTTAAATTTCTCAAAAAATAAGCATTTTCTGCTTTAAATGGGCATGATGGAATTGCCCCCGATGCAATAATCAACTTATCAAATTCTTCTTCCTTTTCTCCCTCAACTAATCTTGCATCTATATCAATTCTTTTAATCTCTTCTTTCCTGTATAATATACCCATTCTTTCAAAATCATTTGGATTTAACTCCACTATTTTTTTCCAATCCATTCCAGAAATTACATATGGCAAGGCGCATCTTGAATAAAGTCCAATACCCTCCCTATCAAATAAAACAACTTCCGCTTTCCTATCTGTTTTTTTTGCAAACTGGGCAGCGGTTGCGCCTGCGGAGCCGCCTCCTATTATAACTATTTTCATAATTTGAAAAATTCTTTTATTTCTTTAATGAAGCCATCAAAGCCAGCATAGCGTGGTATTACTTTTTTTGCTCCTGCCTCAATTAGTTTTTCTGCCCAATCTGTGCCAAAAAATGCTGTGAAGCCATATATATTTGCATTTCTATCTAATTCCATAATTTTTTTTGTTGTTTCAACACCATCTATATCTGGCAATTTCAAATCCATTATAACCAAATCAGGTTTTTTACCCTTTTTCATGAGTTCTTTATATTTTTCAATACCTTCTCTTCCATTATAAGCAGAATAAACCTCTATTTTAAGTCCTTCTTTCTCCATGTATCTTTTCATTAAATCTTGCATTTCTTTTTCATCCTCAACTATTAATAACACACTCTTCATTTTTCAAATAGTAATGCTGGTAAAATATAAATCTTTTGTCTGATGCTAGTATTTCCGAAAGTGAAAATTTAGAAAAAATTAAGCCCCTGAGGCAAATCCCCAAATTATGAAATTGAAAAGGGAGGGGGATGAAGCCTCAGGCAAAAAATAAATCTTTAAGGAAATTAAATAGATTTTCATTTCGTTTAATAGATGGCAAAATAGATTTTCATACCAGATATAACTTATTATATAAAGATGATGAATTTTTAGCTTCTCTTCTCTATCTTTCAATTAGAAATGGATATCCAGAAAATGGCTGTAAAAGATTAAGAAAAATAGCAAATAAAAACATTCCAGATGCAGATACTTTTTATGAGAGATTAAAGAAGAAAAGCATGCAAGAAATAAGAACTGAATTTTGGAATATACAAAAAGACGTAGTTGGGATAATTAGTAAAGAAAACAGAAACAAAAGAGCAATTGTTTTAATGCTTTAATAGAGGATTATAGGATATGCCTATATGGTTTTCCAGTAACTCCTCTTTCAAGAAAAGATAAGCTGGTTAGCATAGCTGAAAAATGGTTTAAGATAGATTTAGTTTTATTTGATAGAGGTTTCTCTGCAGATTCTTTCTTCTCCAGTTACAGGACTATCTTCTGCTTTTATTTTTTAAGATATAGTAAATTTCAGATAAGCTTGTGCAATTGTTATTTATTTTGGAGAAAAACAAAAAATTTCCTAAAAATTGTTGTTGTAAATGGCTTACAACATTTATTATCGAACATTCGGAAATACTGTGATGTGAAAACTGCCAATGCCTTCCTTTAAAGCATTGGAGGAAGTTTCTCAATATCATTTCGAGCTGCGAGAAAAAGCATAAATATATGCCCTTTATAACTTCATGGCAAGAAAACCTGGAAGAATGTACCGCGATATAAGGGGCAGAGTTACTACAAGAAAGGAATATATAGGGGGTGTTCCAGCTCCTCGCATCACTCAATTTGATTTAGGGAATCTTAACCAAGAATTTCCAATAGAAGTAGCTCTTATAGCAAAGGAAAAATGCAACATTTTGCATCGAGCCCTTGAGGCTGCTCGTGTAGCAGCAAACAGATATATCCTGCAAGCAGCTGGTAAATCAAATTATCGCCTCAAAATAAGAGTTTATCCTCATGTAGTAATAAGAGAAAACAAGCAAGCAACTGGGGCAGGTGCAGATAGGGTTTCACAGGGAATGAGAAAATCATATGGAAAGCCTGTTGGGACTGCAGCTAGAGTTAAGGAAGGGCAAAAATTAATTTCAATATGGACAAACCCTGAGTATATAGAAGGGGCAAAAGAAGCCCTTAAAAGAGCAAATGCAAAACTCCCAACCCCTTGCAGAATAGAAATTAAAAAAGCATAATATTTTTAATTATTTTTCTATTATCCTCGTGGAAGAAAAAAACTTTGTTGAAAAATTACAGGAAAATATAGATGTTGTTGAAAGACACCTTAGAGTTTTATTGATAGTAAAGGAAGAAGGACCAGTTGGAATAATAAAAATATCAAGCCTTACAGGTTTGCCAACACATAAAGTAAGATATTCTTTAAGGATCCTTGAAAAAAATGGACTAATAAAGGCGACAACAAGCGGGGCAATAGCAACAGATAAGACAGAAGAATTTATAAACCATTTTCAGAATATATTAAATAAAACACTTGAAAGATTGGCAAAGCTCGATGGGATAATAAGAAGCCGCGGTAGCTCAGCTGGGAGAGCGTGCGGCTGAAGACCGCAAGGTCGAGGGTTCGACCCCCTCCCGCGGCATTTTTATGTTGAAAAATAGCATATTGCTGAAAATATCATTTGCTGATTCATTTACTATAATAAATGGAATAAGTGGTTTAATTTCAATATTTTTTTCAATTAATGGAAATTTTTATGCTGCATTTATTCTTATTTTGATAGCAGTTTTAGCTGATGGCTTGGACGGAATTTTTGCAAGAAAATTTGGAAGCTTTGTTGGAAAGTACATGGATGAATTCTGTGACACAGTTTCATTTTGCATTTCTCCTTGCATTTTTGCTTTTTTAAAATATAAAGTAGAAATAAATAATTTTATTTTTCTATGCTTTTCCTCAATTTTTTTAATTTTTGGTATACTTCATCTCATTTCCTATCATATAGGAGAAAAAAATTTTTTTATTGGCTTGACAACGCCAGCAAGCGCAATAATAATCACATGCATTTCTTATTTAAATCTTCCATTATTCTTTTTATATATAGCATTCTTAATTCTATCATTTCTTATGATTTTGAGCATTCCTTATCCTAGGATTGAAAAATATAATTCAATTTTTGCAGTGATAATAATATTTCTTGCAATGAGTGGTTTAAAGGAATTTATATATCTTCTCCTTTTTTCAACAATTGTATATATTATTTTTGGACCATTTTATCTTATTCGTAATAGTAGGAATTTTTAAAAAATGATAAATCTATTTTATCCCAATCGTTGAAATCATTTATTCCATTGCTCCCATCTGAATAATCAACGAGACTGAAAGAATAGCGATAATTCATGCAACTTTTGTAATTTCCATACTTCCAGTAGCCAATTAGCCAAGGAGCGTTGCAACTCTCATTATCTATACCTCCAAAATCGTCCTCAAATAATCCAAGATTATGTCCTAGCTCATGCATTAAAAGGCTTGCATATGCTATTTCTCTCTTTTCTCCAATTCGCCAATCATTTATATACTGGCATGCAAGTAAGATTGAATCACAGTTATCAAAACCAACGAAAGCATTTCCTCCTCTCGCTCCAGGCCCATATGCAACAAGAATTACATAATGATATATTCCATGTTTTGGATTATTTACATCTTCATTTAAAAAATATTTCCAGTAAAAATCTCTTGCCTCCTTATAATATATTCTATCAAAATAGGGGAGCTCGTCATTAACTTCAATATGAAGCGTTATATTATGTCTTGAAAAAGCATCATAAAGTATTTGGATGCTTTCATTATATATCTTGTATTGGGGCATATAATCTATTTCAATAAAAATATCTTTTGCAAATGGATTCGACAATTTATGTCTCATATAATATTCTTCTAAATTATTCAATCCGTCATTATCATCGTCAATCAAAGAATGATTTTCTGGTAAAAAAGGATTGTAGCCATATTTATCTTCCCATTCTATAGGTATGCCATCATTATCATAATCCATTCCATAATCACTTACATAGGGATTAGTATGATAAATATTCTCTTCTTCCCAGTAAGTTAATCCATCGTTATCATAATCATTATATATTATATCAAACCATATTTCATAAATTTCATTTTTTGAAAATATTATGTGTCCACAGCCATCTTCGTCTCCAAGAAAATCGTCTCCAAACCATCCACCAGTTGATAAATCATAAAAAATATTAAATTTCTTAATACCTAGAATAAATGAAATATCAACAAATTGCTTATTATCATCGACATTCTGCCAGAATATAATTTCTGGATTTTCATCTCCATAAAATATACTGCTATTTCTATTTCCATTTATAAAAATCTCAAGCCTCTCTTTTTTAGGAAATCTTATTCTTTTTATTTTTACTCCTACCTTTATATCTACTAAAGGATCAAAATCATTTGTTTCAATTTTTAAAAAATTTATTTTTTTATTGATTTTATTTAATTTTATTTCCTCTTTTCTATGAACCTCTTTTGAATAATTTTCTTTATATATTGGCTGAAGAAGCCACGGAATGCATTTTATTATACTGAACTTTTTATGAAACTTATTTGGAAAAATTTTTCCCCAGTAATTTTTTCTCACATCACAATAAGAGTAGGAAGAGTCAAGTGAGTACATCTCACTTTCAATTATATCATTGTAATTTATTGAAATGTTTTTGCTTTTTTCAATTGATATACCAAATCTGCAACTTTTTATAAGGCATTTATAAACTTTGATTTCATCTGACTCCTCTATCTTAAAACCATATCTGCTATCTATTATTTTGCACTCTTTTATTTCAACTTCTTTTGAGCCAACAATTCTTATTCCAAAACTTCCATAGCTTATATCACAATCCTCTATTATATTTGAAAATGAATTTATAAAAAATATTTCTCCTTGATTATTGTTGCATTTATATATCTTGCATTTCTCAATTATGTTGTTTGAAGAATTTTCTCCATATACTCCCACTCCACAATTATAAATCTTGCAATTTAAAATTTCATTTTTTTGAAATAATTCGATACCAATTCCACATTTATATATTTCACAATTTTCTAAAAAGTTATTTTTTGCTAAAATACCTCCTCCGCACTCAAAAATTATACACTCCTTTATATGAGTTCCATTTCCGATTATACCATATCTTCCTCTATAAATTTTTGATTTCTCAATTAAGCCATTTTTTCCATCAAAAATAACTATTGTCTCACTTGAATTACAAAATTCAATATTTGATATAATTACAGAATCTGCCTTCACTTTCAGGGCATTTTTACCACATCCATCTATAATTACTTTACCAATTCCACAAATTTTTAAACTTTTATTCACAATTATATTTTCCCTATATATTCCTTCTTTGATAAATATTGTATCTCCATCTTTTGCAGAATTTATAGCATCCTGTATGCTCCCTCCATTAACAATAAAATTATCTGTAAGTGCCTGAGGTAAAAGAAGAATAAATACAATAAATATAGCATAATTTTTCATAAACTAACATATATTCCTGATATTAAATTTTTATTGAAACCAATCAATTTTTGTCTGCCCCACCATTTCTCTCTTTTTGATTAAACTCCCTAATTTCCTAATCTGCATCATCATCTTTTCTTCCTTTCTCTTACTGCTCCAGTAATATGCCTCATCTCTGGAGTCCTTCATAATAATTATTACTACTTCCCCAGGCATCCCGCCTCTAGCTGTCCTTCCTCTCCGCTGTATGTGGCGAATGGCGCTTGCCACAGGTTCGTAGAAAATTACAAGACTTGTGGATGGAATGTCTATGCCTTCTTCACCGATGCTTGTTGAAACAAGAATTTTACATTCGCCTCTTCTGAATTTGTTAATAACCTCTTTTTGCTCCTCTTGACTCATTCCATTTTCCTCACTTTTTGCCTGCCCTATAAATTTTAAAGAATCTATGCCAAATTTTTTCAGATAAGATACTATTGTTTCTATAGTATCGCGATATTCAGCAAATATTATTATGCGAGCATCTCTATTTTTTTCTAGATGATTTTCTACAATTCCTCTTGTTATCTCAAGTTTTGGATTATCAATTGCATTGATTATTTCTCTCTTTATCTGGATATATTTTGGATTCATTCTTATTTTCTTTCCTGATCTTGAAAAATCTTTCTCAATTTTTCTTATATAATTTTTTGCTGAATCGACACCCTGACTCGTAAGCATTTCTTTTAGATGATATAGTTTAAGGATGACTGCTATTGTTGTTAGTGCATTATATATGCTTCCTCCTTCATTTATTCTTTTCTGCAGACTATCTTGCAAATTAAGAAGCATTTTTTTTGTAACCCTTTTTGGAGAAAATGATAATTTTATATATTTATTCATTTCAACAAAAAAATCATTTATAATATCGTCTATTTTTTTAACAATTTCCTTTATTTTATCCGGCATCTCTACTATTTTCCATTTTATCTTTCTTTCTCCTACATACGGCTTTACATCCTCATCCTCATCTGTTCTTGTCTCTATATTTTCTATTCCAAGATTTTTTATAACTTCCATAAGTCTTTTAACATTGCTTCCAGGTGATGCGGTTAAAGCAAGAATTTGAATTTTATTTTCAATGCATTTCTTTCCTATATCAACATATGCATAATTCCCAACAGCTCGATGTGCTTCATCGAAAATAGCAAGACTAAATTTTTTGAAATCAATTAATTCAATATCATTTTTTATTGTCTGAGGTGTTGCAACAATTATTTCTGCTTTCCTGTAAATTTCCTTTCTTTTTTCCTTTTTTGTTTTCTCTCCAGTTATAAGAAAAATATCCTTTCCTTCTACCAATTCATTTAAATTAGTGTAATGCTGCTCACACAATGGCTTTGTTGGGGCAAGAAATAAAACTTTTCCCTTGGTTACTTTTTCTGCAATCAGCATTATTGCTATAATTGTTTTTCCTAAACCTGTTGGTAAAACCACAAGAGAATTTTTATTTTTAATTGAATTGAAAATATTAATCTGATATTCTCTTGCAATAATCTTATTTGGCTTAATATTCCCAATTTTTATAAATTCCATTTCCATTTTTAATAAAATTAACCATATAAATTTATTGCTCAACACATCAGGTACTGTTAACTTTAGCATTTTAACACTTCTATTAATGCTAAAGTAAATCTTTCACTCATTTTCTATATTTTCCTTCTATAAAAATAGGTGAATTAAAAGAGCCTATGTTAAGCGCCAGCAATTTTATATATATTTAGGCATACAGCTATTCGCAGAGAGCTTAAATCAATCCCTCGCAGAACAAGCGAAGTCATCCTCCTAACTTTTCTGGGAAATATATTCCCAGATTGATGAGTAGATGGAACCAATCCAGCATATGCTCCAATTCCAGGAAGTGTTTCAAGAATTTTAATATCTTTTCCTTTCTTTGTAAAACCTCTATTCCATTTTGTCCTTTCTTCAACTTTTTTGAAGGAAAATATGATTGAGGTAATAAATTTGCAAATCAGCTACTGTCTTTTGCATTGCTTTAGTTTTTAAAGGATGAGACAGCTAGCACATCTAGCCAGCATATATCATTTTATCATCCATTTGATATACTGGCGGCTTTATCATGCTATCATGCCCGATTTGTATGAAATGAAAAGCAAAATAACAAAAAATAGCCAGGTGAGTGAGCCTGTATATAGCCATACATTTTTTATTTCAAACAATATGCCAGATATAATCAGCGCTAATGGAAGAATAAATCCAATTAATACATAAATTATATTTTTCATATTCATTGAGGGGTATATACATTTTTAGAATAAAAATCTTTATACTTTTTATAGTATCTTGGCAGATACAGATTTACAATTTTTAAATCTGTTTTTTGTTGAGGTGATTATTAACCAAATTAAATTTTATTCAAAACTCTACTTTATCTGTCTTTACTTTTGCATTGCTTTAGTTTTTAAAGGGTGAGATAGCTTTATTTTATATCTTTTCTTTTCTAGCAATTATTGGCTAATATAATCCAGTTGCTTCCATTGCTATTTCAATTAATGCTATCAAGACCACATAAAACAAAAAAAATTATATAAGCCCTTTTTTATCAAAAGAAAATGTGGTTAATACTTGCAATAGCGGCTATATTCATATTACTTGCTCTATCCTCATTTTTTTCCGCTGCAGAAATGGCTTTTGTATCAGTAGACAGGATAAGAATAAAAGGTGAAGTAATAAAAAGCAATAAAAAGGCTATTTTACTTGAAAAATTACTTGAAAAACCAGAGGAAGTTATAAACTCAATTACAATCTGCAACAATATAGTAAATGTGACTGCATCAGTTATTGCTGGTGTAATATCTGCAAAATTCTTTAATAACATTGGTATAGGAGTAGTCACGGCCCTAATGACATTTTTTGTAATAGTTTTTGGGGAAGCCCTGCCAAAATCATTTGGAGTTAATAATCATAAGTTTGCAATCAGAATAGCAGGGCATTTATATTTCATAAGAAAAATTTTTTATCCATTAGCAAAAATTTTATATTCTCTTTCAAAAGCTATTTTAAAAATAATTAAGAAAGAGGAGGAAAAATCAAAAGTTGATGAGGAGGAAATAAAAATAATGCTTGATATAGGTGTAAAAGATGGAACAATAGAAAAAGATGAAAAGAAATTAATAGAAGAAATTTTTGATTTCAATGATACAAAAGTCAAGGAAATATGCATCCCACCTGATAAGATAGTGAGTGTGAGTGAAAATGAAACAGTCGAATCTTTCCTAAAAAAATTTTTGAGAACAGGGTATTCAAGATTTCCAGTTTATGGAAAAAATAAAGATGATATAATAGGAATGGTTCATGTAAAAGATGCTATTCATGCTCTTTCTATTGATAAAAATATAAAAATTAAGCAAATAACCAGAAGTATAATAAAAGTAGATCCTTATATGAACGCAGATGATATTCTTAGAGAGATGCAGAGAAGGAAAACCCATATGGCGGTTATTAAATCAGTGGATGGAAAAATTCTAGGACTTATAACAATGGAAGACCTTATAGAAGAAATATTTGGGGATATAAAAGATGAGCACGATTTAGGATGAATGTTGCATGCCTTATAAGTGGAGGAAAAGACTCAATTTATGCACTGTATATTGCAATGAATTATGGATGGAATATAAAATATCTTATAACAATTAAAGCAGTAGATTTTTCATGGATGTATCATGTAGAAAACATCGATTTGACACCTTTTATATCAAAATCAGTTGGTATTCCTCTTATTTTCGAAAAAAGCTATAGCAATGAAATTGATGATTTAAGAAGAGCTATAAAAAAAGCAAATGTTGAAGGAATTATATGCGGAGCAATAGAAAGCGAGTATCAGAAAACAAGAATAGAAAAGGTGGCTGAAGAATTAAATATTAAATCCTTTACACCTCTCTGGGGGAAAAATCAGGAAAATTTGCTTTATGAAATCATAAATGCTGGTTTTTCCTGTATGGTGGTAGCGACTGCTGCTGAAGGAATGGATGAAAGATTTCTCGGAAGAATTATAGATGAAAAATTTATAGAGGAAATAAGAGAATTGAGTATTAGATACGGAGTAAATATAAGTGGAGAAGGAGGAGAATATGAAACAATTGTTCTTGATTGCCCTATTTATAAATACAGGCTAAAGATAGTTGATGCGGAAATAAAATCGTTCGGAGAAAAAAAAGTATATGAAATAAAAGAAATAAAGTTACAAAAAAAATATAACCATATTTAATATACAGCATTATGCTATCAAGTCTTGTAAAGGAAATGATAAATGAGCCCTCCCCAATCCGACAGATAATGAAAATGGCAAGCAGGCAGAATATTATAAATATGGGGCTCAATCCAGATGAAGTAATTTCTTTTGGAGGAGGATGGGTAGGCCACCATTCGCCGGAGATGCTTAGAGAAGAATATATGGAGATATGCCAGGATAGAAAAAAGTTTCATGAAAGTGGAGCATATAGTCCAACTCTTGGATTTGATGAGTGCAGAGAAGCAATTTCGAAAATGGAAAAAGAGCTTTTTGGCGTTAAAATTGAAAAGGAAAATATTATTGTGGGGCAATCTTCAACCCAGCTTGCTCATGATTTATTTATTGCCCTTCTTGATAAAGAAGATAAAATTTTAATTTTCGATCCTACATATGCAAATTATCTTGGACAAATAAAGTTGGCAAATAAAGATGCAAAAATAATAAGGCTTAAAGTTCTTGATGAAGAGGAATGGAAATATAAGCCAGATTATGAACTATCTGAGGAATTTAAAAATATTTATTACAAGGAGAAGCCAAAATTAATTCTTTTTCCATCCCCAGATAATCCTTCATCGCAAGTTTTTGGTGACAGATTTGTAAAAACAATTTTAGATATCTGTCAAGAATATAAGTCATATCTCATAATAGATTATGCCTATAAAACTCAGTGTTTTATAAAGCCCCCTGCTTATTTTTCTTTCAGCCCTTTAGATTATCCTGAACTAATTGCATTGCATAGCAATTCAAAGTGGGGGCGCGGCTTAGGAAGAAGATTAGGGTGGATTGATGCAAATGAAGAAATAATTGAAGCAATGGAAAGGGTTCAGCAATGCACAATATTATGTCCTGATACAATGCATCAAATGGCTTTTACCTTATACATTGAAAAATCGATACAGGATAAAAGCCTAAAAAAATACATAGAAAAGATAAAAAATGATTATAGGAAGGCAGCAGAAATTACTGTTAATTGCATAAAGGAATATCTGAATATGCCATGCTTAATTCCTCAAGGAGGACTTTATACTCTTATGAAGGTAAATGAAGATGGAGAAGAATTTGTAAAGAGAGTTTTAAAGAAGACAGGGGTTCTTTTTATTCCTGGAAAGGGCTTTGGAGAAACTTTAAGACAGGGGGTAAGAATAAGCTATGGTCCACTTGTTGAAAGCCTCAATTTAATAGAAGAAGGTTTAAAGAGGGTTGCAAGCTGTATTAGATAATTTTTGGTATAAAACAATGAAAGAATTTCTCTCTTTTATCACTTTTTCTATTTTATAATTTTCATTTGCGTCTTTCAGCATTCTCCTGTAGTCTTCAAAATGTTCATCAAAACAGCATGAAAAGGAGAATGTTCCAGAGAAAAGAATAAGTAGCTTATCTTCCTCATTTTTTAAAGTTTTTGCAATGCACTCAGGAGCTCTATATCTATTAAATTCTCTTGTTATTTTCCTTAATTTACTGCTTTTCATAAGCGATGTCTCTTTTCTATTTCCTCAGCAATTTTTTCAATTGCTTCAAAATCCTTATCTTTTGGATAACCTTTTATCATTAATGGTTGAATCATCTCTACCTTCATTTTTCCGATAATTTCATTTATTTGCATAATTGCATTGCTTCCCCACCCATAAGAGCCAATAAAAGTGAAAAATCTTATTTTTGGGCGGAGTAAGGAAGTAAGTTGGAGGGCATATAAAGCTAGTGGATGAATTCCTCCAAGTACGGTTGGAGAAGCAACTATTAAGGTTGAGCAATCAACAAGTGAAATTGCAAACTCTCCTATATCAGTTTTTGAAAGATTAAATGGCTTAACTTCAACCCCTCTTTTTATTAATTCATTTATAAGATATGAAACAGCTTTTTCAATACTCCCATGCATTGACACATATGCAATAACAACTTCATTTTTTACATTATCTGAAATCCAATCCTTGTAAGCATTTAATATAAAATCTTTTTCCCTATATATTGGTCCATGACTAGGTGCAATTATTTTAATATCCATTTTTTCTATAAGTGAGATATAATCTCTTATTTTATTTCTGAAAGGCATCATTATCTCCGCATAATATCTTTTTGCTGCTGAATATAATTTTTCATCTTTTGAAAAAATATCGCTGGTTGCAAGATGCGAGCCAAATAAATCGCAAGTAAAAAGAATTTTATCTTCTATGGCATAGGTAAGCATCGTCTCCGGCCAATGAACCCAAGGTGTGAGGAAAAATTTCAATTTTCTCTTTCCTATAGATATTTCTTGTTTATCCTTAATTGTAAAAAATTTTTCATCTGGTATCAAAAGCAAATCCTTCAAAAATTCCTTGCATTTTTCATTTGTTAAAACTTTTGCCTCTTTATATTTGTAAAGAATAGCTGGAATTGAACCAGAGTGATCTTGCTCAGCATGGTTTGCAACAATATAATCTATTTTGTTGATGCCCAATTCTTCTAAATTTTCAACTAATTCTTTTTCTTTTGTGGGATCAACACTATCAATTAAAACAATTTTTTCATCCTTTATTAGATATGAATTGTAAGTTGTTCCATCTGGGAGAGGGATAAGTTCATCAAAAAGTCTTCGATGCCAGTCAATTGCTCCCACATAATATATATCTTTTTTTATCTCCTTTATCATATTTCTTCAAAATCTTCCTTACCCGCCCCGCAAACAGGGCATGCCCAGTCGGCAGGCAGAGCATCGAATGGGGTGCCTGGCGGGATGCCATTTTCTATGTCGCCTTCGTTGGGGTTATATATATAACCACATACCGAGCATTTATATTTCTTCATTTTATCCCATAAAATTTTTTAAATTTTTCCTTGCCAGCTTTACAGACAGGACACTTTTCTGGTGGTTCGCCAACATGAGTATAACCACAAATAGGACATATATAGATTTCGCCTATTTTTAATGCTCCTTTTTCCGCTTCTTCATACAATTTAACATGGATTTTTTCCGCTTCGAGAGCATATTTAATCGAAATTTTTGCATTTTCTTCATTCTGTAAATTTGCTATTGCAGAGTATGCAGGATACATTTCCTCGACTTCATATTTTTCACCATTTATGGCAACTTCAAGATTTTGCTTTGTTTTTTCTATCATGTTTAGGCTTTTTAAATGATTTCTTGCATGAACTTTTTCAGCAAATGCAATTGCTCTGAAAAGGCGGGCTATATCTTTATATCCTTCCTCTTCTGCTATCTCACTGAATATCATATATTTCATATGAGCCATTGATTCGCCGGCAAAAGCATCACTTAAAGCTTTTTCGGTCATTTTCCTCATTTTATCACCTCAAAATTTCATAAAATTCTTCATATGGCATCATTGCAACATAATCTTTCATTTTTTCAAATGCTTTAATAAATAATTCTGTTTTGTGGGATTTTTCATGTGCTTCCTTGCTATTCCAATAAGTAATCATTATATATTTCACTGGCTTAATCTCTTCATTTCTTAAATCACCTTTTAAACCACTTCCAGCAGAAGATATGCCGCTTATTTTCAGAAGTTTTCCTCCAAGAAAGCCATGCATTTCATCTGTTGCTTTGCACAGCTCAATTACATTTTTTTCAAAATCTTCGCTCATTCCTTCCCTTACAAAAACATAATTCAAAGCACATATTATTTTTCCCTTTTCTTTTTTGTATTTTTTCTTTTCTTCTGTTTTTATAATTTCTGCATCAATCCCTTCTTTCTTGAGCAAATTTTTTGCAAGCTCTGCTCTGCGCCCGCTGTCGCAGTATAGCTTTATTTTCTTGCCTTTTAAGAAATCAATGTAAAGATGTAAATCATATAGAGGTATATTTATTGCTCCCTTGATATGTTCCTTCACATATTCCTCTCTTGTTCTAACATCAATTATTGTATCCATTAAATCGCCTTTGCCCACAGTCCGTGTATGTTGCAGTATTCCCTCGCTTCCTTTATTTCCAATGCTGGAAATCTTGCTTCTGGCTTTTCTCCAGGGTTAAGATATTTTCTCATTATTTTTTCATCTTTTGTAATTATTTCTATCATCTCTATGAAATGTTTCTCTTCCATTGGATGAGGAACACTTCCAACTTTAACAACAATTTCATTTCCCACTTTTTCCACAACTGGAAGATGCTTTTCATATCCCTGCTCCTCTTTCTTTTCCTCCATTAATTTCATTGGCTGACCACAGCATACAAGCTGTCCTTTCCCTCCATGCAAAACTTCAACAATATTCCCACATATCTCGCATTTATATACTTCATATCTTTTAGCCATCTTACTCACCTCCTTTTCTATTTCCTAATTCTTTATCAATTAAAAAAAGATTTTCGCCAGCCATCTTTATTTTTTGAACAATTTCATTTGTCGAAGCTTCTTCTTCAACCTGTTCATCTATAAACCATTTTAGCATTGAAAGTGTTGCATAATCCTTTTCTTCCATCGCAGCAGTGTAAATATTGTTTATCATTTTTGTTATTCTTACTTCATGAGCGTATGCTTCTTCAAAAGCATGTAATGGCGAGTTCCAATCAGAGGGTGGTTTTTCTATTTTCATCAGATTTACTTTTCCTCCTCTCTCGATAACATAATCATATATTTTCATTGCATGCCCCATCTCTTCTTTTGCCTGAATTCTCATCCATTTAGCGAATCCCTTAAGATTTATTGCTTCATAATAGTTTGACATTGAAAAGTAAAGATATGCTGAATAAAATTCTGCATTTATCTGGGCATTTAGCATTTTTAAAACTCTATCTGGAATCATTATTCCACCTTCCTATGGCAAAGCCACCAGTCAAGGCATTTTATTTTTCCTTCCCTCGCCATTTTTAGTCTATCCTTCAACGCATTTTCATCGGCTGGCGGCGGAACAATTGCGTCACTTCCCACTATTTCATTGTTCGGCCAGTTTGCGGGCAATGCCACTTTTTGCTTGTCTATTATTTGCAATCCTTTGACTATCCTTAAAATTTCATCCATGTTTCTTCCTAACTCCTGTGGATAATATAGTATTGTTCTTATTATTCCATTGCTATCAACTATGAAAACCGCTCTTACTGTATTTGAGCCCTTAAAAGGGCTAATCATCCCAAGCCTTTTTGCAACTTCGCCAGAAGAATCTGCTATTATTGGGAATTTTATTTCAACTGCCTTGTTGTTTATTTTTATATTTTCTTTTATCCATTCAGTCCATTTCATATGGCTGAAAACCTGGTCTATGCTTAGTCCTATAAGCTCTGTATTCATTTCTTTAAATTTTTCATATCTCAGCTGGAATGCCACAAATTCAGTTGTGCATACTGGAGTGAAATCTGCTGGATGGCTGAACAAAATAAACCACTTTCCTTTGTAAAAATCTGGTAATTTTATTTTTCCTTGTGTTGTTTGCACTTCAATTTCAGGGAACTTTTCTCCTATTAAAGGTATTTTTTCTTCCATTTCAATCACCATCCCTATATTTATTACGATTATATAAATTTTTTGGACATTTTTTTAAAAAAAAATTTCGAAATTTCTAAAAAAACATAAAAAATATATACTAATTGGTATTTTATAAAGGATTTATATGTTAGATGAAAAAGACAAAAAAATAATTGAAATTCTCGAAAAAAATGCAAGAACTCCCTATACAAAAATTGCAAAAGAACTCGGACTCAGTGAGGGAGCAATAAGAAAAAGAGTAGATAATCTCGAAAAAAATTGTATAATAAAGAAATATGTTGCAGTAGTTGATCCAAAAAAATTGGGCTACAATAGCATTGCTCTTCTTGGGGTTGATGTAGAGCCAACAAAACTTCTTGAGGTGGCAAATGAGATAGCAAAGATTAATGAGGCAAAAAATGTAAGCATTTCAACTGGCGACCATATGATTATGGCAGAGATATGGGCTAGAGATGGAAGAAAGCTTTCTGAGCTATTAACAAGAATAGGAAAAATAGATGGAATAAAAAGATTATGCCCAGCCATAATACTTGAAAAAGTTAAGGAGGTATGAAATGGAAGAAATAAATATTGCTCTTCAGCTTGAGAAGAATGGTTACGCATTCTATAAAAAAGCATCTTCTCTTTGCAAAAATATATATGGTAAAAAAATGTTTGAAAAACTTGCTGAAGATGAAATAAGGCATTTAGAAAAATTCAGAGAAATTGCCAGAAAAATTCTCGGAAATTTTTCTGAAAAAGAAGTAGAAATTGATAATATCCTCGGAGAGATAGATTTTTCCAGTAGGGCGGGCGAGTATGCGGCGCTTGAATATGCAATAGATTTTGAGAAAAGAGCATATGAGTATTTCAAAAGAGCAAGTGAAAATGCTAAAGATGCTAAATTAAAAGAGTTGTTTAAAAATATTGCAAAAGAAGAAGAGATGCATAAGGAACTACTTGAAGCAGAAAGAAATTATTTGCATAAATCAGGAATATGGTTTGATTATCAGGAATTTTTTATGGATGCTTTATAGTTCCATTTCCATAATCTCCCCTTTTTTCCTCCTTTTTATTTTTATTTCCTCGAGAACATATAAGGCTATTTCATTTACAATTTTTACCTTTCCTTCAAAAAGATGACCTCCTTTTAAATTATGCTCTTTTGTTCCAAGAGCAGCATGGGCATGAATTATATAATCGTTTTCAATCTTGCATATGTTTCCCTGTAAAGATATAAGTTCAACAGGATCATTTATTCTTTCCTTAATATATTTTTCTCCATCAAAATATCCAATCAAAACATCTTCAAGCATTCCTATACAATTTATTATAAAAGCGCTTTCTATTTTCGCCTCTTTACATAATTCTTTCAAATTTTCAATTATCTCGCCTTCAACAAATTTTGCAAAAATAAAGTTTCTTTCTCTTCTATACATATTTTTCCAATGCAAAATAAAAATAAATAATTTTTTGATAGAACAAAATAGTTAAATCAAAAGAAATTTTTAATATGAATCATTTCACTCTACTTTTTCTTTTCTTTCTTTTCCTTTTTTTCCTTCTTTGCGCAGGGCATAATATAAAAATATAATTTGTTTATAATTTTTTCTGCGAAATTGAAAAGAGACGAAGCTCGGGAAAAATCTTTTGTTTATTTTGAAACAATTCGCGATAAATTTAAATTCAAGAAAAACATTTCAAAATACCATGGTAGAATATGAAATATTGGATGCAAAAGAAGTTAAGTTTGGTAGAAACAATTTTATAGAAGTTGCTAGAAAAAGAGCAAAAACAGATGAAGGAGAGAATGAATTTATATCTATTTCTAGAGGCTACTATTTGGATGATGGAACAAAAAAGTGGAAAGCATCTATTGCTCTTCCAAAAGAAAAGGATAAAAGAGATGAGATAGCCGAATTAATAAAGAATTTATGATTTCTCTAGGAATAGAAGGAACTGCACATACTATTAGTGTTGGAATTGTTGAAAAAATAAATGATAGGTGCAATGTTCTTTCCCATGTTTCAAAAATGTACAAGCCGAAAGAGGGAGGAATTCACCCAAGAGAGGCAGCAAACCATCATGCCTTTTACCTTCCCAAAATAATAAAAGAGGCAATTGAAAAATCAAAAATAAGCAAAGAAGAAATAGATATAATCGGTTTTTCAATTGGGCCTGGATTGGGTCCATGCCTGCGCACGGCTGCGACAGCTGCAAGGGCTATGGCAATAGCCTTAAAAAAGCCGATTATAGGAGTAAATCATTGTATAGCACATCTTGAAATAGGAAGAGCATTAACAGATTGTTATGATCCTGTTCTACTTTATGTTTCAGGAGGGAATACGCAAGTTATTGCTTTTATGGAGAAAAGGTATAGGGTTTTTGGTGAAACTCTTGATATTGGCATAGGTAATTGTTTAGATAAATTTGGAAGAAGCATTGGCATTAGTTTTCCGTGCGGACCAAAAATTGAGGAATTGGCAAAAAAAGGAGAGAAATATATAAATTTGCCATACTCAGTAAAAGGAATGGATGTGGCATTTTCTGGAATTTTAACTGCTTGCTTATCATTGGTAAAAAAAGAGAAAATTGAGGATTTATGCTATTCATTGCAAGAGACATGCTTCAGCATGCTTGCAGAAGTAACAGAAAGGGCAATGGCTCATACAGAAAAAGAGGAGGTATTGCTTGGTGGAGGAGTAGCTTGTAATGCAAGACTTCAAGAAATAATAAAAATAATGGCGGATGAAAGAGGAGCAAAATTTTTCTCTCCACCAAATGAATTTTTGGTTGATAATGGTGCAATGATTGCATGGACGAGCTTAATCATGTATGAAGCAGGCATAAGGCATAAAATAGAGAATACGAGAGTAAAGCAGAATTACAGAACAGATGAGGTGCAGGTTTTATGGAGAGATTAATTAAAAGAGGGGCTGAAGCAGAAATATATCTGACGGAATGGAGAAATAGAAAAGCAATAATAAAGAGAAGAATAGCTAAAAAATACAGGATTAGAGAAATAGATAATGAATTAAGGGAAAAAAGAACAAAAAAAGAGGCAATTATGCTGGCCAGCGCCAGGAGTGCTGGTGTAAGCGTGCCAATAATCTATGATTTGAGAATCGAAGAGAAGGAAATTGTTATGCAATATATAGAAGGAGAAAGATTAAAAGATAAATTGGATTCCAAGAAAAAAGATGAGCAGATGGAAATATGCAGAAAAATAGGTCAGAGTATTTCAAGATTGCATTCAGAAGGTATAATTCATGGAGACATAACAACATCAAATCTGATTTTATCAGATAATAAAATATATTTTATTGACTTCGGATTGAGCTCGAGGAGCGAAGAAATAGAGGATATGGGAGTTGATCTGCATTTATTAATGGAAGCATTTAAATCAGCACATAAAAATAAAAATTTATTCTTATGGGTAAGAGAAGCATATATTAAATCCTTTAATAGAGGAAAAGAAGTAATTGAAAAAGTGAAGGAAATCGAAAGAAGAGGAAGATATATGGGGAGGGTAACATGATATATTTTATAACAAGCAATAAACATAAATATGAGGAAATAAAAAAATTGTTGAGAAACATAAAAATGCTTTCCATTCCTTACCCAGAAATTCAAACAGATAAACTCGAAGAAGTTGTTTTATATGCTTTGGATTATCTAAAAAGCAAAATAAAAGGAAATTTCTTTATAGAAGATTCGGGTCTTTTTATAAAATGCTTAAAAGATTTTCCAGGAGTTTATTCCTCTTATATTTTTAAAAAAATTGGTAACGAAGGAATATTAAAACTGATGGAAAATAAAAAAGATAGAGAAGCATACTTTGCATCAGTTATTGGCTATTATGATGGAAAGATTCATTTATTTAAGGGTGTTTGTAAGGGGAAAATAGCAAAAGAAGAGAAAGGGAAAAACGGTTTTGGATATGATCCAATATTTATTCCAGAGGGTAAGAGAAAAACTTTTGGAGAAATGAAAATAGATGAGAAAAATTTGTATTCGCATAGAAGTAAAGCATTAAAAAAATTTATCGAATTTTTAAAATATTCTTAATTTCCTCCAAAGTTTTCTCTATTTTTTCGATCTTAGTATAAATTTCATTCCTTGAAATTATGTTATTAAAGCATTTCTTTAAATCTAAAAAAGATAAACTCCTTCTCGGCAATATTCCTCTTCTTGAAAGCTCCGCAATTTTTTTCCCCATTTCCTCTTCACTTAATCCAAGTATATTAGATGCTTCTTCAAAACTTTTGGATTGTGAAACTATTTTAAGGAATTTTATTGTTTCATCATCAATAACTGCAAAATTTGAAAGACCATATTCATCCATTATTTCCTCCATGCATTTTTTTACTATGCTTTCAATTTCCTCAGGCTCAAGCAGCAAATAGTATTCACTGAATTCTATTATTTCAACTCCAAGTTCTTTTGCCGCAATTTTTGTAGCATCATCACATTTCTTGCATACTATCATTGGCTTTAAGCCCGCCAGCTTGGCATTTGCGTATGCCTGCCTTACGGTTGTAAGATTTGCTCTCCCAGATTTTACTTCAATTGCATATTTTTCATTATCCTTTTCTGCTACTATATCTATTTCAGCTATATTTTCTCCTCTAGAATTTATTTTATAATTTGTTGCAATTATTGAAAAACCTTTGCCCTCAATTATTCTTCTTGCTATTCTTTCTGCTGATACTCCTCTTTTCCTCGTTTTTTCCCCTCCTTTCTCTTTTTCCAAGCTTCGAGTGTTTCATCAACTTCTTCTATTGAAATAAGTCTCATCAAAATAAGAATAAGCAAAGCATAAATATTTTTCTCTACTGACAGTATGATACTGTCGGCAGATACAGATTTACAATTTTTAAATCTTATAAGATTTTCAGTAACCCCATTTTGCAATTTTGTTAAAGCAACAAGATTTAAGGAAAGCAAGCATAGAGTTGTGTGGAAAAATGCGCTATCTCTACCTTTTCTTGGAATATCTGTTTCAAAACCAGCATGTTGCTTTATAAAGGAATTAAAATATTCATTTTTGTTTCTTAATTTTGAGTAATTTTCTCTGATGCTTTCATTTTCTT
>JAWAYL010000012.1:0-29126 GCA_038818725.1 Thermoplasmatota archaeon
TCAAGCTTTTCAACATCAGAGTTTTCATCAAAAATAAGTTGTGGGGCACCTCTCCAACTCCTTACATACGCTCCTTTTATTCTATAAACCCTTTCTTTTTCAAGCGAGAAATCCTTCCAAGAAGTGAATCTTATTCTAGCTGTTTCATCTTCAATTATTCCAGAGAAAATTTTTCTCATTTCATCTGCAATATTCACCTCCCTTTCTTCTATTTCAACAATTTTTCCTCTTACTTCAACATTTGATAAGCCTGCTTTTAAATCAATCAGATTATACTTTTTTGGTGCTCTCTTAATCAGTTCTATATCATAATCAAGTTTTGTTATTTCAGTCCATTCAGAAAAACTCAAGCGAGGATTTCCTTCCCATTCGCTTGATGAAGCATTCTTTATTCTTAACACGTCCCCAACTTTAATATTGAAATCCTTCCAAGCAGTGAATGGAAGTATAGCTGTTTCATCTCCTATTAGTCCATGAAATACTTTTCTTTTCTCTCCTCTTACCTCCACTTCCTTTTCATCTATAAATATTATTTTTCCTACTGTATTAATGCCCCTTTCATTTGCTCTTATGTCCTTTATTTTTCTTTCTCTTGATAATTTTCCATATTTGTGTAAGATCGCCTCTTTTGCTTGACTTAAAGGAACGCCATAATCAATGAATCTTTTTAAATCCTCCTCAATTTTTTCTCTTTCAACACTAACAATTGATATGATTTCCTCTACCGCTTCCTCAATTTCATCATTCATAACAATAAATTTTTAAATTTATATAAAATTTTGGAAACGAAGTGCTTTGTTGAACAATTAGTGAAAGGTTCTTCTTTTCACTAATTCGTGGGAAAAGAAGATTAATTTTACAAACTGTCTTTGTTTTAGTTGTTTCTCCAAATATTCTTTTAACTCCTGATAAGAATGTCTCTGCAGCCCATCTTTGTCCATATTTGTATTTATCCAATCTTTTTACTTTCTATAACACATTTAGCCCTTGCAGGAGACCCTCTTGCCTTAGTAGAGGCGTTTTTCCTCATCCCATGTTTCCGTACTTTCTCGCATTTTATTCCCTCCCTGAAAGGAATTATGCAAGAAAATAAAAAATTTTATGATTTATTCAACAAAGCACCAAAAAGGTAAAATTTTTAAATAAATAAAATATTCAACTCACGAATTTTAAAAGGGAGAAAGTGAAGTATACAAGGTTCGAGAAAGCAAGAATAATAGGAGCAAGAGCATTGCAGATAGCAATGGGCGCACCTTTACTTATAAAAATAACAGATGATGTGATAGATCCTCTTCAACTTGCTCTCATGGAATTCGAGAAAGGAGTCATTCCCATCACTGTAAGGAGAAAAGGAAAACTTATAAAAGGACCTGTGGTATAGGGGTAAGATGGAAGAGAAAAAATTGCTTGTTCCAGAAGAAACATACATTTCATGCGGTGCGGAAATTGGCACTCAACAAAAAACCGAACATATGAGAGCATTTATTGCAAGGGTAAGAAATGATGGTCTATATCTTATAGACATAGAGGAAACAGATAAAAGAATAAGACACGCTGCAAAATTGCTTGCAAGATATGATCCGAAGAAGGTTGCGGTTGTTGCTGTAAGGCTTTATGCGCACAAACCAATAAAAATGCTTTCAGAGACATGTGGGTTTATTGCGATGCCTGGAAGATTTCCGCCTGGCACATTTACAAACCCAAATTCTGAAGATTATAAGGAAGTAGATATACTGGTGGTGAATGACCCCATTGGAGATAAGCAGGCGATGAATGAGGCAATAAAGGTTGGTTTGCCAATCGTTGCTCTTTGTGACACAAATAATGAGACAAGCTTTGTTGATATTGTTATTCCAGTGAATAACAAAGGAAGAAAATCTCTTGCATTAACCTACTGGCTTCTTGCAAGGGAAATATTAAAGGCAAGAGGAGAAATAAAAAATGATAGCGATTTTCAATATAGAATAGAGGATTTTGAAGCAGAGCTGTGATTATTCACCAAGCATAATCTCTTCATACTCTTTTAAATATTTTATTGATCTTTTTACATCAACAAATAATTTTTCCACCTCTTTTATATCCTCAACAATTATTTTATTCCTCTTTTTGTTGCTTGCAATATATGAAGAAGGTGTTATGAGTTGCACTGCATAGCGAAGTGAAGTTTTGCTTCCTATTTCAGTTAAATATTCAAGAGCTTCTTTTTCAATGTTTACCTTTTCCTCCTCTATTCTTATTTCAAGTATTTTTTTAATTTCCTCCTTGCTATAGTTTTTTGTTGTTATTATTAGCAATCTATCTATTAAATCAATAGGGATTCCATGAGGGGATTTTAAATCAGTTCCTCTTATCCTTGAAATTCCTCTATTTGAAGCAAGAATTATTATAGGGGCAAGTTCTGATTCCATTGCCCTGTTTAAAAATGCAAATGCTTCTATATCAAGCATATGCACTTCATCTATAAAAAGAACGCCAGGAATTATTTCCGCCTTTCCAGAATCTACCCATTCTTTAACTGTCTCATCTACTTCCTGTCTTGTTTCATTTGTTATTTCTTCTTTTCCTCCAAAAAATAAAGAGAAAAATCCTCTTTTAGTAGATGCAACATCCAAATCATATAAAGAGACAACATAAACAAATTCCTTTTCTTTTGCTATGCTTCCTTCAGGTAAATCAACAGTTTCCTTTATTGAGATGTCCGCATCTTCTGCTTTTGTCCTCCCAATTTTTACAATTCTTCCACTATCTGCATCAATTTGAATTACATCTCCTATCTCCACGCCTTGCTGTATAAGATTATTTGCAAATATTTCGTCAACTTTAAACTGCTTTTCCTCATCTTTTGTTCGAAGCTTTATTATTGCTGATTTCGGAATTTGCTGGTAAGGATTGTAAGGATGCTGAACTTTTTGAATTTCAATAAAAGTAACTTCTCCTTCATATATCTTCCTTATCTCATGAATTCTTACCCCTATTGCTTTCCGCATTGCCTGCATCAAAAATTCTGTTTTTTTCATTTCAACAGAATATATTTCTGAGCCAGAAATTGAAACAAAAGGCACATCTTTGCCTAACTCTTTTGCAATTCCAACAGCTATCGCGGTTTTTCCTGTGCCAGGCGGGCCCGCAAGCAGCACAGCCCGCCCTGCAAACTTTCCGTTTTTTACCATTTCGACAATTATTCCTGCTGCCTCTCTCGCTTCTTTCTGTCCTACAAGTCCATCTGCTCCATCTATGGCTTTCATATTTTCCAAACCAAGTCCCTTTACATGTGAATGACTGCTTATTCTTTCAAATCTTTTCTCCTCCATGGTTGTTTAATCTAAAAAATTTTTAAAATTTTCTATCTTTTCTTGCTATAGAAAATAGGTGAATTAAAAGAGCCTATGTTAAGCTGCATAGCAATTTTATATATGGCATACACCTATTCGGCTAAGAGAACTTAAATCAAGCCCTCGCAGAACAAGCGAAGTCATCCTCCTAACCTTTCTGGGAAATACTTTTTTCTTAAGCATGCTCCAATTCCAGGAATTGCCAATTCTGCTCTTATTCTATTCTTCCATTTTGTCGCTTTTTCTTTACATACATAAATTCTCTTTTCAAGCAACATATGATTGAGGTAATAAATTTGTAAATCAGCTAAAATTCTAGCTTTTTAAAGGATGAGATAGCTTTATTTTATATCTTTCTTTTCTAGCCATTATTGGCTAATATAATCCGGTTGCTTCCCTTGCTATTTCAATTAATGCTCTTTTCTATGTTTTAATTTTACCTTCTTTTATTATTTCCATCATTACTATAGCCTGCTAGCATGCTCTTGATATGTTTGATGGCTTTATCATCATGCTATCCAGACCAATTAATAAATCTTAAATATCCAAAAATAATGAAAATTATGGGAAAGGGATATGGATATGGAAAGGTAATTCTTTTCAATGAGCATTTTGTTGTTTATGGGGTGCCAGCAATTGCTTCTGCAATAGATAAAAAAACAATTGCTGAGGTTAAAAAAATAGAAGGAAAGGATATAATACATGATGATAGAGATGCAACACCAGGCTATAAGGAAGAAAAACTTCATCAACAGATTGAATCAATAAAGAGAATAAAGGAAAAAATGAAGGTTAGAGATTTTTTTGAAATAAGGCTTCATGGCGATTTAAAGGCAACAAGTGGTGTGGGGGCGAGCGCAGCAAGCTGTGTTGCAATAGCAAGAGCAATAGCAGATGAATTAAAAATGAAACTAAGTGATGAAGAAATTAATGAAATTGCATATGAAGGAGAAAAAGCATATCATGGCAGTCCTTCTGGAATAGATAATGCTTGCTCAACTTTTGGTGGATTAATCTGGTTTGTAAAAGGAAAGGAAATTGAAAAAATAAAAGTTAAGCCAGTTGAAATTGTTATGGGAGATACAGGAATAACAACAGATACAAAGAAAGCAGTAGAAGGAGTTAGGCAGAGAAGAGAAATTTATAGAGAAAAATATGATGAAATATTTGAAGAAGCAAATAAAATTGCATGTGAAGCAAAAAAAGCGTTAATGAAAGAAGATTGGAAAAAAGTTGGAATGCTTATGAATAAAAATCATGAACTTCTTCGCCAAATAGAAGTTTCATGTGATGAACTTGATATGCTTGTTGAAATTGCGAGAAAAAATGGGGCAATAGGAGCAAAAATGACAGGAAGCGGGCTCGGCGGATATATGGTCGCCCTCACGCCAGGCGAAGCACAAGAAAAAGTGGCAAGAGCAATTGAAAAGGAAGGATTTTTTGCATTGCGCACAAGAATAGGGATTTAAAAATGGTAAGGTCATTTAAGTTTAGCATTGCAAGAGAGTGTGGAATGCTAAAGTTAACAGCACCTAAAAATTGAAGAAATAATAAATAGTTGAAATGCTTTAAAAATGTGATTGAAGAAGTTGCTGAAGACATATTGCTTGTGCTGCTTGTTCATAATGTAGAAAATAAAGATGGATGGGTTGTTAAAGATTATTTGAAGATAAAATTAGAAAATGACATTGAGGATGCCTTATCTTTTCTCGAAAAGAATGGGTTTATTGAAATTAAAGATGAAAATCATTTGAGAATAACAAAAAAAGGTATATCATATATTTTAGAGAGGGTTTAGAGAAATGCTCTGTCCATTCTGAATTATATAAACATTTTTTCCAAGTTCATATCCCATTTCATTGGCAAGCGTTGCAAATGAAGAACATTTTTTTATGTCTCCATGTGCTGGCAAAATATTTAAAGGAGAAACAATTTTTATTAAATCCCTCAAATCTTCTCTGGAAGCATGACCTGATACATGAATATCTTTAAATATTCTAGCTTTCTTCCTTCTTATCTTATCTTCAAGAATCTGCCTGTTTGCCTGTATTGTTGGCGTAGGTATCACTTCACATGAGAATATAACGAAATCATTTTCAGAAATTTTAATAGGCAATTCATCATTCACAATTTGAGTAAGAACCGCATCTTTTTCTCCCATTCCACCAGTTACAATAAAGATATAATCGCTCTTTTTCTCATTCATTTCCGCAAGCTTTTTTTCCATTCTTTTAGCATTTTCTATTATATCTGCATCTTTTGAAAAATTTATTAGTTTCAATTTTTCAGCTGATTCAATATAATCATAAAGAGATTTACCTATAAAAACCGCCCTCCTTTTCAGAATTTTAGCTATTTCAAGCATACTTTTTAGCCTTGCTATATGTGATGAAAATGTTGTTAAAAAAATTCCATGCCCTTCTGTCTCCATACCAAGAATTATATCTTTAAGCATTTCTCTTGCTATTGTTTCTGAAAATGTTTTTCTTTCCTCATCAACATTTGTTGAGTCTGCAATCAAAAGCAAAACATCCTTTATTTCTCTAAGCCTTTTTATATTTGTCTTCCCCCCAATTACTGGATGATTATCATTTTTATAATCTAGAGCATATATTATGCTTCCATAACTTGTTTTCAAATGCACCAATGTTGATTGAGGAATTGAATGAGTTACATTTATGAATTCTACCTCAATGTTTTTAGAAATACGATATGTTGAATTTACATTTGTTCTTACAATTCTATTGCTCAAATTTTTTGAATGCCTATTTATGATTTCACTTGTATAAGGTGTAGTAATTATTTTACAATCATAGTGCGAGGCAAGCCATTTTATCCCACCAACATGGTCAAGATGTGCATGGGATATTATTATTGCCCTGATTTTATCCCTCAAATTTCTTATTTTTTTATCATCTGGGATAGCTCCCTCATCAATCAATGCCTGTGTATCCATCTTTAAACCTTTTTCTTGGAATGCAATAAATCTATCCATATAAAGTCCCATATCTAAGATAACTGCTTCGTCCTCGAATTCAATGCAACTCATATTCTTTCCAACTTCTTCATATCCTCCAATTCCATGAACTTTTATCATTTTATTTCCCCTCAAAAACTATTACTTTTTCTTTTCCATCAGATACATTTATTTTCCTTATTTTTATTTTTTTATCCATTTCAACAATGTTAAAAGATTGAGTGTATGGTGTGCGCTCACAAGAAAGTGTGCCAGCAGTGGAGACAATTATATTATTTATTTCCCATACCCATGGAACATGCTTATGCCCATTTAAAACAACCTTAACTTCATATTCAGTGAGCAATTTAAGCACATCTCCTGCATCAACAAGAACATTTCTCTCTCTTCCTGTATCAGGGATAGGAAGCAAGTGATGATGCAAAACAATTATTGAATTCTTCCCTATATGGCGTTTCATTTTTCCTATTTGCTCCCTCCCAATATGCCCTTCATCTAAATCTGGCTGACTGCTATCAAGTCCCACAAACTTATATTTCCCTATTTTTTTAACAAAAAATCTATCGCCAATATATTCTTCAAATACACTCGCCCCTTGATGGCGGGCGTCGTGGTTGCCTGGTATTGCAAGATATTCACAATTTATATTGTCAAGCAATCTTTTAACTCCTTTATATTCCTTTTTCAGCCCGTAATCAGTTAAATCACCTGTTATAACAACAATATCTGGATTTTCTCTGTTTAATCTTTCAATACCTATTTTTGCCATCTTTTCCATAAACATCCAGCTCATCCCAAAATGGATATCAGATATGTGAGCTATTTTCATTTTAAACCGAGTTTTTCTTTTGCTATCTCTTTAAGCTTGAATTTTTGTATTTTGCCACTTGCTGTCATCGGCCATTCATTTATAAAGAAAATATATTTTGGAACTTTATATCTTGCAATATTTTTCCTGCAAAATTCTTTTATTTCTTCTTCACTTGCACTCATTCCATCTTTAAGCTGTATAAATGCTGCAACTTCCTCGCCATACTCGCTATGAGGCACACCAACAACCGCAACTTCCTTTATTTTTTCATGCTTATAAAGAAATTCCTCTATTTCGCGAGGATATACATTTTCTCCTCCCCTTATAATCATGTCATCAACTCTACCAAGAATATATACATAGCCTTCATTATCAATCATTGCAAGATCCTTTGTATATAGCCATCCATTCCTTATTGTTTTTGCTGTTGCTTCTGGCATCTTATAATAACCTTTCATTACTCCATAACCTCTTGCTATAAGCTCTCCTGGTGTATTAGGTGGAAGCTCTTTGCTTGTATCTGGCTCAACCACCTTTACTTCAACAAATGGCAGTGGTTTTCCAACACTTCCAACTCTTTTATCAAAAGGATCATCCCTTTTTGTTTGAGTAAGAACAGGAGAGGTTTCAGTCAAGCCATAGCATATTGTAATTTCTTTTGCATGCATTTCTTCCATCACTCTTTTCATGAGCTCAGATGGGCAGGGGGCGCCCGCCATTATTCCTGTTCTAAGAGAGGAAGTATCATACTTATCAAAATCTGGGTGATTTAGCTCTCTTACAAACATTGTTGGAACACCTTGCAATGCAGTGCATTTTTCCTTATCTACTGTTTTTAAAACTTTTTCTGCATCAAAAAATTCTATAGGAACCATTGTTGCTCCATGAACAACGCAATTAAGAGTTGAAATAACGCATCCAAAACAGTGGAAAAATGGGACTGGAATGCATAACCTGTCTTTATTGCTTAAATCAAGATTTTTACCAACCCAATAGGCGTTGTTAACTATATTGTAATGGGTAAGCATAACTCCTTTTGGAAAACCTGTTGTGCCGGATGTATATTGCATATTTACAACATCATGTGGGCTAACTATTTTTTCTCTTTCCTTTAGCTCTTCCTCACTTACTTCTTTACTCATGCCCAAAATATCTTCAAAATTTAGCAAGCCATCATAACTTTCCTTTCCAATAAATATTGCTTTTTCAAAGAAAGGAAAATTGCTTGATTTCTCTCCCTTTTTAATTTCTGGCATTATAGTATAGAGAGTATCAACATAGCTCACATCCTTGAATTTATCAATAAGGAAAAGATATTTACTATCAGATTGGCGAAGCAAATATTCAAGCTCCCTTGCTTTATAATATATATTTACAGTTACAAGAACCGCTCCTACTTTTGCTGTTGCAAATTGCAAGATTACCCACTCAGGCACATTCGTAGCCCAAACCGCTACATGATCCTGATTTTTAACTCCTAAAGCAATTAAACCACGAGCAACTTTATCAACTATCTCCTTGAATTCTTTATATCTATACCTTACCCCCTCTAAATAAACAAGTGCATCAGTATTTGGATATTTTTTCGCAGTTTCATCCAAAACTTGACCAAGTGTTTTTTCTATCATGGGAATGAATATGTTTTAAATTCATAAACTTTTTTGAGACGATGAAATTGCTCAACATTATATTTTTTCCATAATCTTCTTCAAAACTTCTTCTGGAGGAATTGAAGTAGTATCTATTACAATATCATATATTGATTTGTCGTTTAGATCTATTCCATAAAATTTTTTATATCTTCTTGCCTCACTTTCTTCTCTTTCTTTTGTCTCCTTTCTTTTTTCAGCAATCTCGCCATCTTCTCTTTCAACAATTCTTCTTATTCTCTCATTTTCATCGCATTCAAGCCATATCTTTATTGCTGGTATTTTTTTAAGATATGCAATCCATCCAGAAAGGCGACCTTCAACAACAACATTTCCTTTCCTTATTATCTCTTCCTGCCTTTTATCAATTTCAACATCAATTTCTGGATGAGTTTCGCTGTATTTTTCAAAATCAAGAAGATGCATACCTTTTCTATCTGCAATATCTCTATATATCTCGCCAGCATTTACATAAGCCATTCCAGTTTTTTCAGCCAACATTTTTGCTACTGTAGTGGTGCCAGCCCCAGGAAGCCCGCCAATAGTTATGGTTTTCTTAGCCATCTTAGCCTCAAGAGATATTGAATAAACTGAGTGAATGGAATTGAAAAGAGCATGTAGAGCAAAATCCAGTTAGGGAAAATAAAAGATGATTTGAATAAGCTCGCATGAATTTGCCAAGGGGTATCGAAATAATAATGATTTGTTGAATAAAGAAATTCCCATATCCATGTAAATATTGGAACAAAAAGTATTATTGTTAGTGGCATTATTTTAAATTGTTTTGATGTTATATTGCTCTGCTGAAGCATTATCTCTTTTTGCATACCTTGCAGTTTTTTTATCATATATTTATTCTGACTTTTCAATGCTTCTCTATATTTTTTCTGAAATTCGCTCACTTTTTCCTGCATTTTAGCCATCTCAATCCAATCTGTTGTAAAATGTCTTAATAATGCTGAAATTATAATAACAAGCGAGCCAGCTATGAAAACAGTTAGCAAAGGATAATTTCCATTAAATCCAATAATTGGATAAAGAATATAATTTACAACGCTTGCAATAGCATTCCTTATAACAGGATCAAAAATCATTAAAAAAGCAACCATTAAAAGAAAGAAAAAGAGAAAGGACGATTGCTTTGCCATTAAAACACCTTCATTATTTCTTCAGCACAATCCTTTGCTCTTCCTTCCTCATTTTTTATTATTTTTACATTTGCATTTACAAGCGTTGCATATGCAATCGCTGCCATCCTATTTATATTTTGATGCATTTCAATTTCTTCTAAACTTTCTTTATCCCTTTCCCTTATATCTTTATCCTTATTTCTTCTTTTTTCAATTTCTCTTGCATCTGCTTCTATTAAAATTATAAAATCCGGCTTTATTATAGAAATTATTTCATATGGCAAGCCAGGCATATAGCCATCTCTTGTCTTTATTGTGCAATGGGTATCGATTATAACATTTTTCTTTTTGGAAATAAATTTTGCCGCTTCTTTCTGCAATTTTCTCTGCTCATCAATGGGCAATTTTCTTATTTCATCTCTATCATTTACAAGATTTTTTTTCTTTGCGATGCTAAACATTACATCTCCATAATTTATTATCTCTATCCCTTTTACTTCTTTTAGCACTGTTGTTTTGCCCGCTCCAGGTATGCCAGCAACAACTACTTTCATTCCTCCACTCCTAAGAATTTTCTCAATACCGGGTGCATTTCCATTGCCTGCTCTCTTGCTATATCTTCATATAGCCTTATCACAATACCAACTGTAAGCAAAACACCAGTTCCAGATGTATTTCCAACAGTCCCAATCATATCTGCAAATATTGCAAGCAACCCAACTAGTAAGGAGCTTAAAATTGTAAGAGCTGGAATATACCTTTCAAGAACTTTCTTAAGCACCCTTGGGTCGCGCCTGAAGCCAGGAATCTGCATGCCGGAACTCTCTATCTGCCTTGCTACTGCTTCTGGTCCCATATTTGTTGTCTCTATCCAGAATTTTCCAAAGAAAACACATCCTAAAAGAAAAACTGCTGAAAATATTATAAGGCGCAATATCATCTGCCATGGTTCATGACCTTGCAAGTATGCTGCATATCTTCTATCTATCAATGGTAAAAACCATGAATATAGCCCATTTGGAGCAGTTAAATACCATATTCCTCCAGCTGTTGGATGGGTTGAGCCTGCTTCATATTGGCCTATCCACCATGCTCCTCCTATAAATGGTATCTTACTCCTCCATAAGAGCATTCCAAACATGTTTATATTTGCAAGCAAAGCCGCCATAAGGATTACTGGAATATTTGATGCATACATTAAGCGAAGAGGATATCTACCTCTTGCTCCTCTTACACTTTCATGAGCTAAAGGCAACTCAACACTTGATGACTCAGCATATACAACAAAAACAAATATTATGGCAGTGCCAATGAGTGCTATCAATGGGTTTGGAGGAGATATAAATATCTGCTCAAAGCCTCCACCTACAAGCTCACCTAGCGACATCTTGCTTGTGAGATAAATTGTTTTTGGAATTGTTCCAGCTGGAGGGTTACTACTACTTAATTCTTCGCCTGCATTTGCTGGAAGCCAGCTGAATAGGCCAGTGACTATAGCCGTAGAAACGCCAGCTGCTATGAAAAGTGAAACGCCCGAGCCAATTCCCCATTTGGAAATTAGCTCATCCATCCAGAAAACAAGCATTGCTCCAACAAATAATTGTAGCACTATTATACTTCTCGCCCAAAAAGAACCAACTTTACTGATTAGTGAAGTGCTAGGACTTAAATAGCCAAATACCTGTGGAATTGCTTCAACAAATATCATTATTACAATCAAAACTTTCTGAAAACCTTGATAAAATGCTCTATCGTCCTCATCTTCAAGATTTAAATTTATTATTTTTGCTCCAACAAAAAGTTGGAGTATAATAGATGCAGTGACAATTGGTCCTATTCCAAGATGAACAATACTCCCGCTTTCTCCAGCAATTACAAATCTAAAACCAGCAAACAAATCAGTGCTTTTTGGATCAAGCCCGTATATCATTGTTTGGGAAAGAATATAATATAAAATTAAGCAGATTAATGTCCATAACAATTTTGTTCTGAAAGGAACATGACCTTTTGGCTTTTTAATTGCAGGCCATCTATCGACGAGTGGTTTGAATACATATAACCTGCTTTTCTCAGCCATTTTATCCCATTATAACTTTTCCTCCAGCCTCTTCTATCTTCTTAATTGCTTTCTCGCTTGCTTTCTCAACTATTACTCTAACTGGCTTATTTATGTAACCAGCACCGAGCAATTTATTGATACCCATCTCTTTTAAATTTATTTCTTCCTTATTAATTTTTTCAAGCTCACCTACATTTATTGTTTTTACCTCTCTTTCCAAGCCATGCCTTATAAAACCTCTTCTACCCCACCCAAGTTTAACTCCTTTATGCTTTCCCGCCCTTCCAACCCCTCCTCTTGATCCTTTGCCCCTATGCTTTTTCTTTCCTCCGTAGCCATGCGTATGCGAACCTCGCATTTTTTTAGTTACTTTCCTCATATCATCCTCCTTATTAGCTCATTTATTGCATTTCCTCTATAGCCGGATGATCCACCTTCAGAATAACTTTTCTTAATGCTTTCATAACCTTTCCTTGGAGGATGCAATCTTATACATGGATCAACTATATTTTTTAATTTCTCCCCTTTTTTTAATTTTTCTATTGCAAGGTTAGCATCTACCTTGCATCTTTTTTCAAGGAGCAATTTCAGTGTTTCTTCATCAATTTCTCCCCAAGTAACATAATCCTTAACTTTTTGGAGCATTCCTCTATAACTTGGATTATCATTTATTATTGTGCAACTGTTTGTGCGATGCAAATTGAGCATCTTTAAAGTATCTCTCACTTCTTTGCTTGCTCCTATTGTGCTTTTTATTCTGACGACCGCGATCATTTTGAACCCACCATTCCAGATACAATATTCAATTTCTTCTTTTTCTCTTCAGGTATCTTATAAAGGGTTGTATTTCGCAAAGCATCAAAAACCGCCTTTCCATAATTTATTGTTGTTTTTGTGTGCCCTTTTGCAAATCCCCATGCATCCTGCACACCAGCTAGCCTCAAAACAATCTTGGCAACATTTCCAACCGCCAGCCCAACGCCACGTGGCGCGGGCTTGAGCAAAACCCTCACGGAACCAGATTTTCCCTCTACTGCAAAAGGTAATGTATGAGGCATACCGCATCCACATTCCCATGAGCCACATCCTCTATTTATCTCTATTATATTCAATTTTGCATTCTCCACCGCCTTCCTTATTGCCATTCCAACTTCCCTATCCTTTGCCTGTCCTACACCAACAAATCCGTCTTTATTTCCAACAGCAACAGTAACTCTGAATTTTGTTCTTCTGCCAGAATCAGTCATTCTCTGAACCATGTTTACTTCAATTACTTCATCCTCCATTTCCGGAAGCAGAAGATCAACAATTTCTACTTCTCTTAGAGGTAATCCACTTTTTAATGCTTTGCTCATTGATGTTATTTCTCCGCTTGCAACAAGCTTACCCAATTTTGTTTTTGGAGTCCATCCATCAGGCATATTCTTCCTCTATCTTTTTCTTTATTTCCTTTACAATTTCAACCATTTTTTCATCTATATGCTTACCATAAATTCTATCCTCACTTGGAAGTATTTCCTCACTATGAGGAATTTCCACTCCTGCATCTAAAAGACCTTTCAAGGCAGAAAATACATTCCCTCCCTTCGAAGGATATTGCAATCCTATATCAAGGACGCCTTCTTTTATACCTTTATTTATTGCCCTTCTGCCCGCCATAATGCCTGTTAGGTATGCTGCAGGCGCATTGGAAAAGCTATGATTCCAGCCATATTTTTTTAACTCGCTTCCTAAAGCAGAAACAACTATTTTATCTCCTTTTTCATCATATAATGCAACCTGTACCCTTATATTTTTATTTGATTTTCTTACTATTATTCTCGGCTTTTCAGATTTAAGTAAAGCGAGTCTTTTCCTGTAATTTGTTTTTCCCTCTCTCTTCCTTCTGAATATAGCCTTCATTTTATTCCACCTTTATTCCTTCCATCTGAAGATGCAATTTTAGATGAGCCTTATTCTTGAATTGTCCTCCTTTAGCCCTTCTATAATAAAGACGATATGTTTTCTCATTTATTATACCCTTATCTCTAAGCTCTCTTAAATAAGCTCTTATTGGTCTTATTGTTTTTATCCACCTCTCCTTTGATGAAAGTCTTGCTCCCGCCTTTCCTTTCCTTGAACCATGCCCTTTTCTTCTTCCTTTCTTTTTTTGCAAAATTCTTTTTCTTGTCCTTCCTCGCGAGATTCCTTTTTCCATTTTCTTTTTTATTAGCCCCATATTGATGAGATTTTCTATATCTCTTCTCGTGACTGCTTTTTTTATCTCCTCAATTTTTTCAGGATCCATCCATACCCTATTTTCACCGCATTTGAGCAAATCCGCAGCTATTCTACGCTGATATCTTAAATTCATATTAGCACCTATTAAGAACTCTTATCCCAAGTTCATCTGCTTTTGCAATAATTTCCTGCCTCTTCTTTCTTCCAACAGTATGAGCTATTCTTATTGCCTCCTTTTCCGCATCTATACCTTCCATATCCTTTAAACTGTAAACAAGTCTTTCTTTAAAGCCAGATGGGTGCAAACCCTTAACTTTTTTTGGAGAAGAATAACCAATTCTTGGTAATGGCGGACGATAATGATAATGCTTTTTCTGTTTCGAATGCACTCCTCTAGGGCGGCGCCATACATCGCGCAGCCTTTTAACCTGCCATAGCTGTTGGCGAATGAAACGCGGCTTGTTTTTTCTTTTTTCCATTAAGAGTTTTATCTCCTCATCAATTGATGCTTTTTTCTTTCTTGGTTTTTTAACTATTTTTATCTCCTCCATATTATCCCTTCTTAACTATATAAATTCCGTCCTGAAAAACCCTTACATCTCTGTCCTTTATTTTTGTTGCTGCCTCAATATTTGCAGCTGTTTGGCCTACTTCCTCAATATTTGCTCCTTCAAGCGTGATTTCATCGCCCTTAACACTAACTTTTACATTCCCAAATATTTTTGTTTTTCTAGGAAATTTTTCTCCCAAGAAATTCTCTATAATCACTTCGTTGTCCTTCACACTAACTTTTATAGGGAAATGAGAATAAACAATTTTCATCTTATAAATAAATCCTTCAGTAACCCCCTTAATCATATTCTTTATATGCGCTTCATAGCTTCCAATTATTGCTCTTTCTTTCACCTTTGCCTGCTCACAAGTAAGCACTATTTTATTATCTTTCTTTTCTACGGAAATTTTTGGATGAGAAAATATTCTTTCAATTTTGCCTTTAGCGCCTTCTACAATTACTTTTCCTTCTCTCACATCGATCTTCACACCATCTGGAATCTCTATTTCTTTTTTAATGCTCTGTATCATTTTGCCACCTAATAAACATAAGCAATTAATCTTCCTCCTATCCCCTTATTTTTTGCTTCATAATGAGACATTACTCCTTCGCTTGTACTTACAACAATTACTCCAAATCCTTCTGCTGGTAAATATCTTGCCTCCCATTTCTCAAACTCATCTTTGCTTACTGAATATCTTGGCTTTATAACATTACAATCATTTATATTGCCCTTTGTTTTTACTTTGAACATCCCTCCCTTTCCATTATCAATCCATTCAAAAGATTCAATATAATCATTTTCCTGCAATACTTTCAGCACTCTTCCAATCATTTTTGAGGCAGGCTTTATTATACACTCTCTTTTTCCAACTCTTTCTGCATTTTTTATTGTAGTTAATGCATCTGCAAGTGGATCGTTTAGCATTTACCCGATATATACCTATGCTTATTAAATCTTTCGATGTTTACTTGGCTCTTATGGGAAATAAAATTTGAGTAATTTGTTGCTCATAATATTGTTGCAACAGATTCTAAAAAAATTTTTCTGTATCCTTCTACCATTGCACTTTCGAGCCATCTTCTCGACATTTTGAACACATTCCCATTTTTCCAGAGGAAATTTTTCCTGAATAAATCCCCCTCGTTAATTACCCTCCAATTCTTAGAAAAACTTAAATTTGTTTAGTCAATTAGCTAAAAATGAAAAAAATTTATCTTGATCACGCTGCAACAACACCAGTTGATAAAGAAGTTATAGAAGAAATGATGCCTTATTTTAACGAAAAATTTGGAAATGCCTCAAGCTTACATTTATTTGGGAGGGAGGCAAAAAAAGGCATTGAAGAAGCGCGCGAAAGAGTTGCAAAACTTATAAACGCGGACGCAGATAGAATAATATTTACAGGAAGTGGAACAGAAAGTGACAATCTAGCAATAAAGGGAGTTGCATTTTCCTACGGAAAAGGACATATAATAACAAGCAAAATAGAGCATCCTGCTGTTTTAGAAACCTGCAAATATTTGGAAAAGAAGGGTTTTAGGATTACTTATCTGCCAGTTGATAAATATGGACTTATAAATATAGATGATTTAAAGAATGAAATAAGAGAAGATACAATATTGATTTCCATAATGCATGCAAATAATGAAATCGGAACAATAGAAAACATAGAAGAAATTGGAAAAATAGCAAGTAAAAATGACATACTCTTCCATACTGATGCGGTGCAAAGTGTTGGAAAAATAGAAGTAGATATTAAAAAAATAAATGCAGATATGCTTTCCATTTCCTCCCACAAAATTTATGGTCCCAAAGGAGTAGGCGCACTCTACATAAAGGAGGGAATCAAAATCGAACCACTTCTCCATGGAGGAGGACATGAGAAAGGCCTTCGCTCCTCAACAGAAAATGTTGCTGGAATAGTTGGTTTCGGAAAAGCATGTGAGCTGGCAAATAATAGATGGAGGAAAGACGCGGAAAAAATGAGGAAATTAAGGGATAAAATAATAAAAAATATCCTTGAAATAGAAGAATCATATCTTACAGGTCATCCTGAAAAAAGATTGCCAAACAATGCGAGTTTTTATTTTAAAGGAATAGAAGGAGAAAGTCTTATACTACTTCTTGATTCAAAGGGAATCGCTGCTTCAACTGGCTCCGCTTGCTCCTCAAAAAAACTCCAGCCATCGCATGTTCTTCTCGCAATAGGAATTAAGCCGGAGCATGCCCATGGCTCCTTGCGAGTCACACTTGGAAGGGAAAATGAAGAAGAGGAAATTGATTATTTCTTGGAAGTTTTACCTGAAATAGTCAAAAGGTTGAGAGAAATATCTCCAATGTGGAAAAAAGATTAGGCATAAAATTTCATAGCAAATTTTATTACATCTTTTTTAACATTTTTCCCATTAATCACATCGATTATAAAATGAGAAATTTTTTCCATATCTTCTTCCTTCATCCCTATGTAAGTGGCTTCTGCAACACCTATTCTTCCAATACAATCTATAAATATGTGATTTCTCTCTAATTTCTTAAAAAGTTTTTCTATTTTTTCTTTTGGCAAATCAATAAGCAATTGATGGCTTTGTGTAAAATTTTTCTCTGGAAATTTTATAGGTAATTTTTCATTTAAATTTCTCGCAAGTGTTTTTGCATTTTTGACAATATTTTCAGCATATTTTCTTCCTTTTTTAATCATTTCTTCTATAACAATACCAAGAGAAGCTATTCTATGCATATGAGGATTATCAACCAGCCCAATTCCTCCTTCATAATCAAATAATAGGTAGCGAGAGATTTTTTCCGCTATTTCTTCATTATCTGCAATAACTATTCCTCCTTGCGGCCCTGGAAAAGATTTATGAGTTGATGCAATCATTACATCCGCTCCTTCTTTAAGAGGTTTTTGAAATTTTCCTCCTGCAATTAAGCCGAGTACATGAGATGCATCATAAGCAATAACACCATCTATTTTTTCTCGCAAATCTTTTAAGGGATGAGGAAATAGAATTGTTGAAGATGCTATAAGGGCAAGAGGAATTTTAATTTTTTCGATTTTATCTTTATCTATTACATAATCCTTTACTGGCAGAGGATAAAATTTTCTTTCAAATTTTTCAAAACCAAAAGGATAGCCACCTTTCTCTTTTGGAATACCTGCTATAGCATCACCAGATTTTGTAAATGAAAAAATTACTGCAAGATCACACATATTCCCAGATAACGGGCTTATAAAAACATGCTTTGCCTTAAATAATTTCCTCGCAGCCCTTTCCGTCTCCTCATATATTTCAACGGCATATCTCGCTCCTCCATACCATTCATTTCCATACCTTCCAGCGAGATCGCCAGCAAGCGCAGAGAGAGCAGCGCTGCTTAACCTGTTTTCTGAAGCAACAAGATTTATTCCTGATAGCTTGTATTCCTCATGTTTTTTTATTAGCTTTTTTATTTTTTCTTCCATAGAAAGTATATCAAAACAATTATAATAACACTAACTATCAATATTAGAGCCCACAAATTTGATGGTTTCTCAGAACATATAATCTTTACTGGAATTTCAACATAATTTTTTATGTTTCTATTGGCGGAAGGATAATATGTTAAAATTATTTTTCCATCTTCCTCTCCTGTCTCATTTGCGCTGATTTTTATATTTAAAGATCTCTTTGAATATGGGGGGGCGGAAATTTTTTTTTCATGCATTAGGGTTATTTTACTTATATTATCAGTTGCTATCTCAATATCTATAGCTGAATTGCAGGTATTTGTAATATTCATTGTAAGTAAGAGAGTTTCTCCTTTTATAATAGAGATTTTTGAAGGAAATTCAACACCTATGCCTCTATCATAAAAATTCTGCATTACATGCGTTATTATTTCTTCCTCACATCCTTTTATAAAAAAATTTCCGTTAGTATATGCTTTTATTTTCAATTCATAATCTAAAAAAGCTTCAACTTCTTTTCTTGCAAATAACTCAACTTTTATGCTCTTATTTATTTCTCCACCATAAAAGCCCTGTGGAGTAATTTTGAAAGAACTTTCTGAAGGACTTGCAATAAGCCAATCAGGTGCTTCCACCTCTATAAAAATTTCTAAAGAAGAAGGGAATAAAAGACCTTTCCCCCACTTAAAACTTATGTTTAAATCTCTATAAACTTTTTCTCCCAGAGAGAGAGGTGGTAATTCTTCAATCTCCATTTTTATGTCAGAATTTATGAAACCAGCATTTACTACAGGAAGCAATATAACGAAGATTGCAACAAACTTTTTCATAAAAATAATATTTTTCTTATATATAATATGTTTTCTAAATGTATCATTTACAATCTTTTTTTAGGCATCTTTTCCATCTTTTTCCTTTAGATATTATCGTTATTATCGGGCTCTTGCATTTCTCACAATATTCACCTTCAAAAAAGACACTTCCATTTTTTGGAAGAGGATAAATGTTGCTGCACTCTGGATAATTTGAACAACCAACAAATCTCCCATGTTTTGATTTTCTCAATAAAAGCCTTCCACCGCATCTTGGGCAATCTCCGAAATAATTCTGCTTTTCCATTGCTGTCTTTATTTTTTCACCAATTTCTTCCCTATTTTCACTCAGTATTTCAAAAGCTTTTCTTAACAATTCTTTTGATTCCTCAACAACTTCACTAAAGCTCTTCTTCCCTTCTGCAATATAATCCATCTCCCTTTCCAGATGAGCGGTCATATCAGGCTTTGTTATAATGTCTGCTCCTCTTTTTAAAGCATCAACCACTGCAAATGCAGAAGGAGTAGGAGAAATATATTTTCCTCTGATGTAATTTCTTTCATATAACTTACTTATTATTTCATGTCTTGTTGATTTTGTACCAAGCCCCTTTTTCTCCATTTCAAGAATTAAACTGCCCTGAGTATATCTGGCAGGTGGTTTTGTTTCATCCCTTATTTTTTTAATATCTAAAATTCTAACTTCCTCTCCTTCAGCTAAATCAGGCAAAAATTCTTCTTTTAAAGATGTTTTATATATTTCCATCCAATTTTTCTCCTTTATTTTTATCCCACTCGCCTTTAAAATAATCTCTCCAACAGATATTTCAGCATTTTTAACTTCAATTAGAGCATTCTTTGCAAGCGTCGCCATGAAACGCCTGGCAATAAGCTCATATATTTTTGCTTGCTTTGCTTGCAGTTTTTTGCAATCAACTGGATGAATTGGTGGATGATCCTTGCTTTCCTTTTTTCCACTCACTGGTTTGTTTCTCATAATGCTTTCAAGCTTTTTAACCTCTTCAGGAAAAACTTTTCTCAATTTTTCAATTATGCTTTTAAATGGAAGAGAAGGATACACTGTATTATCTGTTCTGGGATATGAAATCAATCCGTTCATATATAGCTCCTCAGCTATTCTCATTGCTTCCATTGCAGAAAAGCCTATTTTTGATGCCTCGCTTAAAAAAGATGTTGTGTCAAATGGAGGAGGAGGCATCTTTTCCACTTCTTTTTTTGAAAAAGATTTTACAATTCCCTCCCCAACTTCTTTTATTTCAGAAATTAATTTATCTGCAACTTTTTCATCATTTATTATTTTTGGATAATCTGCTTTAAATTTTTCACCATTTTTTTCAACCATCACTTCCAGCTTCCAAAATGGTTTTGGAATAAAATTCTTTATCTCATTTTCTCTTTCAACAATAAGAGCAAGAGTTGGCGATTGTACTCTTCCAACAGATAGAAAATCCTTTCCAAGTTGTTCTGATGAAAGAGATATAAATCTTGTCAAGCTTGCTCCCCATATCAAATCAATATGCTGTCTTGCTTCCGCAGACTGAGAAAGATTATAATCAATGCTTCCAAGATTTTCAAATGATTTTTTGATTTCATTTGGAGTTATGGAGCTGAATTTTGCTCTTTTTATCTCAACATTTTCTGGCAGTAAAGATAAAACTTCTGTTCCAATTAATTCACCTTCTCTATCATAATCAGTTGCAATTATTACCCTGCTTACTCCCGCCGCAAGCTTTTTAATTGCATTGGCAATCTTTTTTTCTGATATTTTTTTCACCGGATTAACATCTATAAGCTTATCTGGTGGAATATTCTGCCAGTTTCCATATTCCTCAGGAAAATCAAGATACATTATATGCCCTTTGAGCCCTATAACAATTTTATCATCAAAATAATAATATGGTACACCATAAATGTTAGCTTGCTTAGCTTTCCCATCAGATAAAATCTGCGCAATCCTCCTCGCAGCTATATTTTTTTCACATATTATAAGTGTTTTCATCCTAACTCCTTATCTAATTCCTCCAGAAATTCCATTAATTTTTCTTTTTTTATTTTCGCGCCCGCCGCTATCTGGTGACCGCCGCCAATTCCTCCAACCTTTTCTGCTGCTCTTTTAAATGCTTTTCCTAAATTTATACCATTTTCGACCATTTTTTCATTTCCTCTAGCAGATATATCGGCATTTTCATCTATTGCAATTGCAATAACTGGCTTATCTTTCTTGAACTTTGGGAAGTATTTTATTACGAGGCCTGCAATTACGCCAGCTAAAGGAGCATGATTTACATAGAAATATAAAAAGTTTTTCATCTCATTAACCTCTTTTTTCTCAATTTCTCTTAATTCTTTCCTTATTTCATCCCTGTATTTTTCCTGAATCATTCTAGCTTTATCCATCGCTTTTTTATCTTTAAAACATAGAGCAATTCCAATACCTGCTTCATTAAGCCTTGCACAAGCATCAAGTTTTGAAGCTATATCATGAAGATTGCCATAATCTTTTCCATAATAATTTATTTTTTTCCACTCAATTTCATCAACATTTTGCTCAATCAATTTTATTGTTAATGCCGAAAAAAACTTTCTTTTTTCATCCTCGTTTAGCTCATCTAATTTTCTTTCCGGTTTTATTGAAATTGAATCAAGAAAATGGCTTGAGCTGAACATAAAATATGGATCAATTGAATTCTCTATCATTTCCTTAACACACTCCCCTCTTAAAATATATTGCTCTTTCTCACTAATAAATCCGTTTCCTATTCCTTCCTCAACAATTTTCTTATTAAATCCTGTAAATTTTTGTTTATCACCTATCATTCCAACAACAGCAAGCTGGGATAAATCAATATTATTTTTATCTATTGCCTTCGCAAATTCATACGCAATGCCCGAGCTGCATGCTTCCCTGCTTGCATCTATTCCATATTTTCTTGGATTTATATAGATTATATCTCCCGTATCTTCATTTTCTATTATATGGTGATCAAGCACTATCACTTCGCCTTTAATTTTTTTCATTTCTTTTAAGTAACTTGTGCCAATATCAACAAATATTGTAAGAGCATTGTCTACTTTTGATATTTCATCAATGAGATTTGGAGAAGTTTTTTTAATAGAGATATGAAATTTATATCCTAACCTTGCGAGAGAAATAGCGACTATGCAAGCCGATGCTATTCCATCTGCATCCACATGCCCAACTATCCTTACGATGCTATCTTTTTTTAATCTATGAATTACATCTCCCGCATATTTAACCTCTTCTTCCAATTTCATCAACAATCACCTTTACAATAGTTAATAACAATGATGCAAAAGCTAAATAAAAGCCTATTCCAAAAATACCTTCTCTTAATTTTAAAATCTCCGAGAAATTCCATATAAGGGCTGCATATGCAAGAAGAGATGATGAAAGGACTATAGAAGAAAAAACATTTTTTTTAAAGAATAGAAAAAGAATAGATAAAATTAATGCTAAAAGAGAAAAAATAAGGACTTTTGAAAAAATTGAGGGCAATTGAATAAATTCACCAAAGTAGATGTTATATTCTATCATTCTTGGTGGAAATATATAGAGTATGGTTTTTGAGGAATGCCACCAGGGAAGTGCAATAGATAAAGATATAATTATTGCAGTTATGGTAGAAAAATAAATTTTTCTCTTGAATATGAAAATTGCTGAAGTTATAATAAAAGGAATGTAAGGCCATATTGAGAAATTTTTTGTAACTATCTTAAATTCTTCATCAGTGTTTAAAAAAATATCTCTTTTTGCAATCAAATTCTTATTATAAACCTTTATAGTATAGTGGGCTGGAGGAAGAATATCTTGAGAAAATTCTTTACCATCCCTTTCATAAAATATTTTTGCATTTATTGGAAATCCTCTTCTATCATAAACCTTTACTTTTATTTCATATTCTACAGGAAATAAGATTGTAAAAACCTCACTTGAAGGAATTTTAACCTCTCTCTCTATAGTAATATTTTTGTAGTTTATTATGAAACTATAGTTTCCTGATGGCAAATCATAAAATGAATAAAAGCTACCTTCTTTTTTTCCTTCTATATAAATTTTTTCAATCATTTCATCGCTTGTTAGAGAAGGATACAACGATACACCACATGGAAGGGAGAGATTATCCTTTATCATAAATTTTGCAATGTATGTATTTATTTCATATTCTTTCCTCATTTTATGAAGAAGGAAAACATTTTCCTCCTTTATCAAAAATCCGTTATAAATAACCTTTATTTTGTATTTGTTTAGCAACGGAAGAAATATTTTTCCGCTACCAGAAATTTCCTCTATTAAATTTCCGTTTTTATCAAAAATTTTTATTTTTGCTCCTTCTTTTGATTTAATTTCAAATTCTGCAGGTAGAAAACAAAAAACATGTATTTTTTCATCTCTACTTAATGAAAAAGCTTTATAACCAATTAATTTTTTTTCTTTTGAAATAGAATAAATTTTTGCAACATAACTCGCAGAGGGCAAAGAAAAAGTTGCTCTTTTGAAATCCATAACACTTCTTGCAACTGTTGTTTTATTCCATATTTCTACTTCAAGATGTGAAAAATTTATTCCAAAAAATGCTGAAATATAAGAATAGAAAGGAAAAGAATGGCGAAAATGAGAAATTATTGTAACATTGTATAAATTTTCTTTGCTCCCATATATTTCCTTTTCATAGAAATTCCTATAGCTTGCAAAAATAAAAAAAGAATTTCCCTCCCTCCTTATATTTTCATATCCTCCATAAAAAAATTCAACTGTCCCATTATAAATCAACCCCTTCTCTATTTTTCCTTTTCCTATTCTTCCAACACTAATTCCACCGCCATCTATTTCAACGCCCGGAATTTTTATTTCCTCCTTTACCGCCGCCTTCACCGCATATTCGCCAGGTGAAAAAATAAAGCCATATGCTTTTGATTTATCGTCCATAAAAATCCATGGCGGGCAGCCAAGAATTATATTGTCTTTGGATGAAAGGATCCACTTATATTCCTTGTTGCTTGGATTTGTTTCTATCTCATATTCCTCAATTCCATTCTTACCATTTAAATGTATATAAGGAAGAATTTCTCCCATATTTAATTCATCAATTGTTTTGCTCCTCGATTTAACAAATAAAATATACGCATATATGCCATTATTTTCCGATTCTTCGTTTATTTCACATTCTTCTATGCATTCATGTTTAAGTTGAACAAAAATTCTTTTTTCATTCGTTGGAGAATAATAATAAGTATATATTGCTCTTGTTTTTATTTTTCCATCATATGAAGAGCTTTCTACTGCAACTTTCACCATAAGATTACCATCTGTTATGATTTCCTTGGCTAAGAGCTTTTCATCGCTTCCTATTTCCTTTTCCCCTTCATAAAAGAAGGCAAATGAAAAAATTTGTTCCCAGTTTTTCATTTCAAATTTATCCGCTCCTTCTATAATTTTTATCACTTTATTGCTCATCTCTATTCCTATTATGCTTCCTTCCTGGCATATTCCAAATAAAGGCTTATTTTCTTCAATAATTTCATAATAATTAATTCTTGCATAATAATTTTTTACAGGCTCAATAAAGTAGAAAGAATCTTTAACTTCAACATGGTCAGTATAACTTACTTCAGCATAATTTTCTCCATATTCTATTAAATATTTCCCTTTCCCCTGATAAAGAAAAACAATGTTGCATGCTTTTATATATTTTTCATCAATTCTCTCCATACTGTGTATCTGGCTCTCTATTTCTTTTCCATTATAAAAAACCCTAATTGAATGCTTTTTTTCATCTATTGCAACACAAGGATTTCTGAATTCAATTCTAATATCGATGGGCTGATATCTGAGCTCATCGGGGGCATCGATCCTTATTTCCTCAAAATATTTTGCTTTTGCATTAAATGATAAAAAGGATAGAAGAATAATTGCCATAACAACTATTTCTTTTTTCACAACAAAAATATATTTCCTTGTTAATAAAAATTAGCATACCAAAACTTATTTTTAGCTCTTATTTTTCTTTTATGATTAAAATAGTATGTCTTGGAAAAATTAAGGAGAGATTTTACTCTGAGGCAATTGAAGAATACAAAAAAAGAATTGAAAAATTTTTTAGATTTGAAATAATTGAAACTGATGAAATAAAAGATTTTGGAGATTTTAACATATTTTTAGATGAAAATGGCAAAGAAATGAGTTCAAAAGAATTTGCAGATTTTTTAAAAGAAATTATTCTAAAAAATAAAAAAGTTTATTTTTTCATAGGTAGCTACAAAGGATTTGAAGAAAAGGAGAATGCGGATTTTATTTTATCTCTTTCAAAAATGACTTTTCCTTATCAACTTTGCAGGCTCATTCTTGTTGAGCAGATATATAGAGCAATAACAATAATTAAAGGAATAAATTATCAAAAATAGCTAATCATTTTCCTATTTCTTAATTTATAAAAAATTGCTATAATGAAAAATATGGCTGAAATTATGAAAAGTAGCATGCCAAAATATGGATGTTTTACCTCTCCAATATTTTCTCCTAAAATTTTTACATCACTTGTTTTTTCTCCAAAATATTTAAACATATAAACTATCCCAGCTATGAGAAAAGCTATTGAAGAAGAAAGGAGAAGAATTATTTTAACTCTATCTGGATAAAGAATATTTTTCCCTTTTTGTGTAAGAGAATAATAAATCCATTTTCTATCTCCTTCTATTTTTTTAACCAGCCCCGCATCACATAGCTTTGATAAATGCTTTAGCACCGCTGGCTTGCTTATATTCATTTCCCTTGCTAGCTCAGAAACTGTCATTTTTCTTTCATCTAGCTTTTTTAACAAATTTATCCTTGTATCGGAAGCAAGAGCCATAAAACTATCTTTTTCAAGAACCACCTTTTCCATCGCTATTAAAAAAGAAACAATATATTAACTTTTTATTTTTATTAACCTTTCAGTTTCTCAACAATCCCGTGGGCAGCAAGCAAGCCAGTGGCGGCGGAAGCAACTATTCCTCTAGCCAAACCAGCGCCATCGCCAGCAACAAAGAAATTTTTCAGGCTCGTCTCCATGTTCCTTCCGATCTCAAATCTCATTGAATAAAATTTAATCTCTGGAGCATAAAGAAGGGTTGAATCTTCAGCCACACCTGGTATTACTTTCGCAAGTTTATCAAGCCCTTCTATTATATCAGTTACAATTCTATGAGGCAATGCCATTGATATATCTCCAGGGGTTGCATTTTTTAGAGTTGGTTCAACATATGATTTACCTATTCTTTCCCACGTTGACCTCCTTCCAGCTTTTAAATCGCCAAGCCTTTGTAAAATTGGTTTTCTACCTCCTATAATTGTTGCCATTGACGCAATAGCAGTGCCATATGCGGTTGTGTTTTCAACTGGCTCAGTTAAAGATATCCTTACAAGAAATGCAAAATTTGTATTTTCAGATTTTTCATTTATCGATGAATGACCATTTACAGAAATATATTTTCCATAATCCTCCATCACAACAAAACCATTTGGACAAGTGCAGAATGTTCTAATAAAATCATCATAAGTTTGAGTATAAATATGAAACTTTGGATCCCAAGCTTTTTCCACAACATCCTCCATAACAACATCAGGAACTTCTACCCTTACGCCTAAATCAAGAGGAGCATATCTTGTTTTAATTCCTAGCTTATTTGCCTGCTGGCTTAGCCATTCCGCCCCGCTCCGCCCAACCGCTGCAATGAGATAGGAGCATTCTATTTTTTCTCCATCAAGATGTAGTATGAAATTTTTCTTTTTCTCAATTTCCTTAACTTCCTTTCCCAGATAAAAATTAATTCCCTTTTCCTCAATCTCTTTTTTGAAGGAACTTATAAGGGATGGCAGTTTATCTGAGCCAATGTGGCGCTGTGGAATAGGAATAAAACGAATTCCATATTGCGAGGATATTTTTTCCAGCTCCTTTAAATTCTTTCCATATAGCTTTTTTGGAGCTCCATGCTTTAAAAATTTTTCATCTACTTTTTTTATTAGCTCATCTGCATTTTGGCAAAATTCATTTAGATTCCCTCCAATATCAGCTCTTAAATTCAGCTTACCATCAGATAAACAGCCAGCTCCTCCCACTCCACATAAAATATTGCATGGTCTGCATTTCATGCATTTTGTATATTGTTTAATGGGGCATTTTCTCTCCCTGACATCCTTTCCTCTTTCAATTACTAAAACATCTTTCACTCCATTTTCTGCAAGCTCATCTGCGGCGAAAAGACCAGCTGGTCCAGCTCCAATTATTACTACTTTATAATAATCTTTTGGCATTTAGTTCTTTTATAATTTCCTTTATCGCTTCATCAACCTGCTCCGCTTTTCTTGCTCCAGTGCATACAAGCTTGCCGGAGCCAAACAGCAATATAACTACTTTCGGCTCTTCCATCCGATAAACTAAGCCAGGAAATTGCTCTGGCTCGTATTCTATTTTTTCAAGCCCAACAGCTTGTGCAATTGCTATAAGGTTTAACTGAGCATGCAAATTTGCAGATGCGACAATATTTTGTACAGTTATCTCTGGCTCTTTATAAACTTTAAAACCAGCTTCCTCTACCTTATTGCAAACTTTTTTGATTGCTCTTTCAACATCCTTTATTGTCTTTGCTCCAGTACAAACAACCTTACCACTCCTGAAAAGAAGTGCAGCTGTTTTTGGTTCATCAAGTCTTAAAACCAAGCCAGGAAATTGCTCAGGTTGATATTCACTTTCCGGTATCGCTTTTTTTAACTTTGAAAGCTCAAGCTCTTTTGCAATTGTTGTAGAAGCAACAACATTTTCAATTTTCATATCTACATTCATGCGCATATATATAAATTATGTTTATAAATGTTGGGAATGAAAAATTTCAACCAAGTTTTATATCCACCAATTCATATTCCCAGTAATATTTTCCCTCGCCTCTTCCACCAATCTTTAAATAGATTGGTATTGGAAGACTTGGAGAGAATATTCCTTTATATTCAGCTGTTTCACCCCCATAACTGCTTCTTATTTTAATTTCCCATGCTTTAAATTTATAACTCCCTACGTTTTTAACTGTTGAGGAACATACATAAGAATATATTGCTCCTCCATAGGTATAGGTAAATGAACCTTCTTCCAAGTAATATTTCCCTCCTTTAGCAAACAAGCCAAACCACGCCCACGCCCACCCATACCATCCATAGAGAGCCCATATATCAAATCCATAAAAATTCCCTTCAGTATATGGAGAATAAGAAATCATTTTCCCATGAGGTGGATTGCTCATCTCATCCTGCATTGATTCATTCATATAATAACTCCATTTGCCGAAATTTCCTCTTGAATCTAAATATTCTGCCTTTGGACATATCCAGAGGTATGTTCCTATTGCTTCAATTTTGCTTGTTGGAATCCATGCTATAATTTCGCACCAATCTGGATGCTCGTCCTCTGGAGCTTGTACAACCCTTATACGATGCTTTATTTTGTAACATTCCATCCAAACAGATATATTCCTCTCTATGAAGTTGTAGGTAGGAATATCTATCTCCATTCTCCTAACTTTTATTTCGGTATTTTCCTTACCCATATATGTAGAATTAATCTCGAATTTCCGTATCTCATCTTCTTCAACATATGTTTCTATTACGCTGAATGATTTGATTTTGCCCTCATTTCCAGTTGCTGGTTTAACAACATTCTCAAAATTATATGCTGTCCATTGCTCATGCTCTTCCTGCGGCTGCTGCTGCTCGGCTGGCTTTTCCTGCTGGATGCATCCTATAAATGAGATGAGTACTAAAAAACTCACCAATAAAACCAATGACCTTCTCATAAGAAGAAATGAGATATGAATATATAAATTTTCTGAAATAGAATTTTAAAACACAGCGTTTCCGAGCACTCTATATTTTTTAGATGCTTTGTTGCTTCTGAAAATTTCGAAAAAAAGAAAAACATTGTTCCCTCCTTAAAATCAGGGAGGGAAGGAAAATTAATAGAAGATGCAACTGTAATCACTGCTAAGAGAGGAGAAAAAGAAGCAGAATACAATGATTACTACGAAACAAAAGGCTAATAGATTCAAATGGACTGCAGATGGGAA